>NZ_JADEWJ010000419.1:0-1830 GCF_015207725.1 Synechocystis sp. LEGE 06083 | reverse complement strand
CTCCCTGACTCACTAAGGCGATCGCCGTCCGAGCGGGACTGGCAATACCGGCTTGATTAAGACCGTTGATAATTTCTTCATGGGAGCAGGGGCCACTGACCAACTGTTGGAGTTCAGGAGTGACCGACACCACCTCAAATACCCCTGTCATGCCAGCGTAACCCAGGCCATGGCACTGACGACAGAGGCGACTTTTGATCATGGGTTGGGCCATTAGCTCCACACTCAAACTGTTAGCCCGATAAATGGGCCCCGCAGGCAAACCAAAACGCTGTTGCTCTTCCAGTGTCACCTCCCCCTTCAAACGACAGGCAGGACACACCCGCCGCACTAGTCGCTGGGAAACAATGCCCTTGAGGTGTTGTCCGAGTACTGCCGGTTCAAACCATTCCTGCAGCTGGACGATCGCCGAGGGCACATCTTTGGCAATAACGGAGGTGAAAACTAAACGTCCTTGGTTGAGGGCCTGGGTCAAAGCCTGGGCGGTTTCTTGATCTTCCAAGGGGTCCACCGCCACCACTGGGGGGAACTGCTCCTGGAGGGACTGCACTGCCTTCTCGCCGGTAAAGTCCTTTTGGAGGTTAATCTCTAACTGATTAATGTCTTTATAGATATGAACCAGGGGATCGGACACCAGGGCGACGGCACGATCCTGTTCCAACTGTTTTCCCAAAAAAGCTTCCATGGTGGTGGTTTTGCCGCCATAGGCCGCCCCGATCACCACCACTAAACCGTGGGATTGCTGGGCCAATTTTTGCAGACTTTCCTGGCCCTGGCGATCGCCACAAAGTTGGGCAAAGTCGGGCAATTTTTCTAGGGAAGGCACCACCCGCACCAGTACTTTTTCGCCGTAAAAACTGGGGAGAATATTGACGTAGAAAAATACCGACTGGCCGTTATAACTTTTGCGGATGCGGGCCTTTTGGGGCACATTGGTCTGGCTGGTGTCCAAATGGGTCATGGTTTTTAGCCTGGTGACCAATTTGGGGCCTAATTCCCTGGGTAGGGGTTCGAGTAACATACGTAGATTACCACCCTGGCGAATCCGCACTAGCACCTGATTATCCTGGGGATCAATATGAATTTCGCTGGCCCCTTCCCGTAAGCCCAGAATAAGAATCTTATTGGCTAATTTAACTTCTGGCCCTTCGGCTTTGGTATCTGAGGTCGGAACAGATACATTCTCCCCTACAGCACTGACCGGCGGAGCAGTGGGGGGAGCAACCGGGGGAGTATTCTGCAGAGCGGCGATTTGTTGGGGCAAATCCTCAATTATTTCCGTCACTTCCACCACCGTTGCTTTGCCATCGTAGGGATTTTCGGCGATCGCCGTTTGGTCATGGGCGCTGAGGGCAGCCTGCACTTCCGGATCGTGGTAGAGCTGGTCAATTAAATTGTCAAAATCTTCCCTAGTTACCCCCCGCCGCCGCAGGGTAAGACTATGGGGGGACAATTGCCGTTGCAAAAATTGACCTGCTTCCTTACTGCTAGGGTCCACCATCACCACCAACAATGCACCGGGATCTTCCCGATAATGTAGAGGCAAAAAACCATACTGACGGCAGACGGGCAAAGGAAAGTAACGGTTCAGTAAACTGGCGATCTCCTCGGTGTTGGCCAGGGTCATCAACTGATGTTGGTCAAAAAATTTCACCCCATGGATCACCGAGAGGGCAAACTGTTGTTGAGCTTGGTACTGACGATGTAGTTCGTCGGGCAAAGATTCCCCCAACATTGTTTCCACCAACGTCGGCAGAGCAATGCCGGTGCGGCGAGCCTCCATTAAAGCCTGATGAATTTGAGAAAGGGAAAGATAACCCGCTTCAATGA
>NZ_JADEWJ010000003.1:0-38438 GCF_015207725.1 Synechocystis sp. LEGE 06083 | reverse complement strand
CCCCAATTTGTTACCGAAACTGGAACCCAGACCAGCGGATGATGTGACTTTTTTACAAGGTTTATTGGAAGGTTTGGCCCGCATTGAAGCCCAGGGATATGCCAAGTTACAAGCCTTGGGAGCAACGCCACTAACAAAGGTATTGACGGCTGGGGGTGGGGCAGAAAATATAATTTGGCAAACCATTCGGCAAAATTTGCTCCAGGTTCCGGTGCAAAAATCTATTCAGTCGGAGGCGGCCTATGGTTCTGCTTGCCTGGCCAGAAGCAGTCAGTTTCTTTAACCACAGTTTCCAGAGACGATCGCCAAATGATTGCCTACAATATGTTTTAGCAAACCCTACATCGAAATTTCATGAAGCTAAAAGTATTAGTCTGGCAGGAACAAGACCAATGGTGTGCTTCCGTTCCCGCCCTACCCGGTTGCCACACTTGGGGAGATAGTTACGATCACCTTATGGAAATGGTTAAAGAGGCGGTGGAAGGATGGCTTGAAGTTGCTAGCGAGCAAGAAGAGGCGATCGCCAATGAGAAGACAGATCGCCATGGATTCAAGGTAATTAATCACAGCGTTTAATGGAGCAATAATTGCCAGCCAAGGGGCAATAACGGCAATTTTCCGCCGAGGCATTAGGTTTGGGAATATCCTTACTAGTCAAGATTTGGAGAATGCCATGGAGTTGCTTAATAAAATCTGGATCAATCATGGAGTGGGGAACATCCTCAATAGAATCAGAGTAAATTAAGCGGCCATTTAATTTCCGTCCTTGGCACTTTTCTTTCGTGGTATCGGCGTGGGGAATCAGCATCAGATAAAGCAGAACTTGGTAGTAATGAAAGGGGCGTTTGCGCCCACTTTTGCAATCTTCAACAATAATTTCGTCGTCGTTGTAGGCAACAATATCAGGACGACCAGCAATGCAAATGTCAAAGGATTTGCCGACTACCTTTTGGGAATTTTCTTCTTCGATGGCGACATCATATCCCTGTTGACGCAAAGATTCTGCCCGTTCAATCACCATTTGATCATGGATTGTGCAGTCGAAATCACTGGGGGGCAAAGTTAGTTGATGCTGGGTTTTTAACCAAGCCGCGAAGAAGCAGGGATCTTCTTCAGCCATTAGTTTGGCAAGGGTTGTAACCCAGGCATAGGGACGAAAGCGTTGCTTGATTTGGGGAAGAAAGGATTGAACCATAATTGGTAAAGTAGAAAAACTGGGATAAAAGTTGAAGTTGATGATGGGATTTAGCGAGCCCGCTGTTTGGTTTGGTGATGCCAGTAAGCGGTGACAATTTGCGTATTGGTGATTGTTGGCTGACAGATTACCCGCAATCCCCGCAAAGCATCAGTCATTTTTGCGTAAGGGCTTTGGCGAAGAAGGCGATCGGTCAGGGTGAAGCGCATTGCTCCGTGGCTATAGTCTTGCTGCCCATAGGTTAGGGCAACCTGAATCATGGCGGTATTAATGGCCCGTTGTTGCTGGCGACGTTGCAGATGATTGTCATCTTTGTAGGAGTTAAATGATGTGATGGTTTCACTGGGGATGATGTTGGCATCCTGTTGGATTAGTTGGTTCAGAGTGGATTGTTTGCCCATAGGATTAAAGTCAGGAGTTAAATTGGAGTTGTGAATCAGGCAGGTTGGGAACCTTCTCTCAGGGGTCTTGGGGGTTTGCCCTCTCGGTCTTTGGTTGTCTGCCCTCGACAATTTCACTGTATTCAATCTCCTCAAAAAATAAAATTGAGAGAAATCGAAATAAATCGAATCAAATCAGCGGCGAAAATCTTCAATGATTTCCGCTGTACGATATTTATAGATGAGCAGCAAGGGGCAGATACAGTGGAAGAATTGCAAGAACAAAAAAACTCTTTTCTTGAGTCAATAGCCAACGAATATGGAATATTAGGATCTCACAGAGAAATCTTTCTTGAGAGATATTCACCTAAAAATCAATGCTATCAAAACCATGAAATAGCTAAGTATATTGGCAAGTCTGAAAAGGATTTACAGGATGCTCTCACTGCAATCCATAAATTAATCGAAAATAAAGAGCCTGACCTTAAAGGTAAACTATTAAAGAAAGGGCGTGGAAGGCCAGCAAAAGGAGAAGAGCCTTGGGCTAAGTTGTCAGAATTTTTGTGGGAGAAAAAATTTCCAAATTATTATGAAAATATCAATCAAGAAACAACGGAATATCAAAAATTAACAGTAATTTTTTTTAGACGAATGCTAGAAGATAAAATTAAAAAGTTGACCACAAATAGTCTTTTAGGCGATCTTTACTTTGACACAGAAAGTCTTTATGTTCCTTTGGGATTAGTCGAACGTAAACAAAAACCTCACCATGGTGACATTAAACCTGAGCATGGTTCAGCTTTTTATCGTCTGAATAATGATGCAATAACTCGTGAATTTACATACGAAGAATTTTTAGACGAAGTTGTAACTAATGAGAATAGTTCCAAAAGCCAGGGGAGACGACTCGCAATTATCGGTGAACCCGGATCAGGAAAAACAACTCGCTTACAGCAAATTGCCCGCTGGTTATTTGAGCAAAATACAGATAATCGTGTTATTTGGGTATCTTTGGCAGAGCTTCAGGGAAAGACACTAGAGGAATATTTGCTCACGGATTGGTTAAGAAATGCCCATGAACACCGAAAGACTACTGAGACTCAACAAGATGAGCTAGTTGAAGAGTTTAAAAAAGGCAATATTTGGCTCCTGCTGGATGGCATTGATGAAATAGGGTCATCAGGTCTATCTTTATTTGATAAACTCCCAACCTGGATTGAGTCGGCAAAAATAATTGTGACGTGTCGGTTGAATATCTGGGATGGTAGTCCCAGAGCATTATCTGGTTTTGATATTTATTACAATGATGATTTTAATGATGAACAACAGAAACAGTTTGCCATTAAATTTTTGAAAAATGAAAATGATGCTCAAAGCTTGATTGAAGGATTAAATCAACTTGGGAAAGAGCGAATTAAAGATCTGGTTAAAAATCCATTAAGATTAACATTAATCTGTTATTGGTGGCAAAGTCATAAAGGTTCTCTTCCAGATACAAAAGCGGATCTTTACGGAAAATTCGTTGAAATCTACTATGATTGGAAGAAAGTATCTGAAACTCAAATATCAGATTCTAAGAAAAAAGAATTTGAAAAAGCATTAGGGCGGTTAGCAATACAAGGATTAGATCGTGATAAGTCTCACTTTCGATTTACCAAAAAGCAGATCAATGAAGTTTTAGGTGAAGCAGACGAGGGAATGTTTAAGTTAGCTATACAGTTAGGCTGGCTGAATGATGTTGGACTTTCCGAAGAAAAATCAGAAAAAATTTATACTTTTTTTCATCCTAGCTTTCAAGAATATTTCGCAGCATTAGCAATAGATAAATCTGAATTTTTACTGAATCATATTCCTAATAATCCTCAAAAAGGAATTTATAGACTTTTTGAATCTAAATGGTTTGAGATAGCTGTACTTTGGATTGGTTTACCGAGCATAGACAATGATCAAAAAAATAAGTTGATTAAGCAATTAGTTAGTTTTGATTGTCAGCCAAAATCTGCTTATATTCATCAAATCAGAGCATTAATAATTGCCACTGAGCTCATTTCCGAGTTTCATGATTGTGAAATAGTTGATACTATTCTTGATTATGCGATTAGTTACGCATTTGGAGATTGGAATGAAGAAACTAAAGAGTTAATAGAATATCCAAAGAGTGAAGAATTTAGGAATAAGCTTGAAAATTGTTCGCATCCACTACTTTTGAAAAAACTAGAAGATAAATTAGAATCTCTGTCAGAAAATGTTCCTGGTTATGATTATTTATATCATCTCGTTAAATTGATTTACCTTTTAGAACCCAATTCAATCAATACTACTATAGCTCAAAAAGTTGTCAACCATTATCCAACATGGTTTTTTGATGACCATAATTACACGATTGATGACTATTATCAACACTATGGCTTTAAAAATCATCAGGACTTCATTGAACAAATAAAAAGAAGATACGGTGATGATTATGGAACACCATTATTTTGGCAACGATATGAACAGAATAAAGATCAAAATAAGAATAAACCCCAAAAAATAAACATTCCAAAAATTCCAAAAAACATAAGCTTTACACAAGGATCTGTTAATGACGATGATTTAGGTTTTACCTTTACAGAAGATCATGAAGAAACTGACTCTAAAAATATTAGTGAATTAATTAATGATGAAAGATGGGTTAACAATAATCGTAACAATCAATTTGTGGTTGAGTTATTCAAACATGAGCCTAGTCATTTATTTTCATGTGCTCAATTAGAATACTTTTTTGGTCAGGCAATATACGGCGAAAGTAGTTTAATGGATATTATAAAAAATAATCTGACAAACTTTGATTTAGATGAAAATTATTTGCCTCATATTGAAGATGCCTTTAGTAGTGTTTTATATGGAATGAGAGATTGTATTGGTTGGGAAACTACTGATAGCAATGAACGTGGACGTGACCTGATAAGCCAAAAACTAGATTATGAATACTTCTGCTATAAAAACCCTAAAAATAGACTTTCTATGCGTGGTTATCAGAAAACAAAGCAGCAACTAAAATTCAAAGAGTTATATAATCAAGTTCCTGAAAATATATTTACAATTACAATGACTACTACAAATTTAAATATGTTCTTGATTGCCTTGGATTTTATTATTGATTTGGTTGATTATGACAATTCAATTTATTCGAGGTTTATGGATAAAATTTTATCAAAATTCTTTTCCTTTGATATTGACTGTTATGTTCCTGTTAAAATAGCCGATTACATAGCTGACAGAATAAGCTATGCCGAATTTTATGGTCAATGGCTTAATAATAACAGGTCTTCTGATCAAATTTATCTCAATCAACAAATTATAAATCAGACTTTCTCACTTTCAGTCAAGACCGACAATTTAAATTCAATTACAGATGAAGCAATATTATTAAGACGTTTTAAAATAAGATTGATTGAATCTATACCAACGAATATTAAATCTAAAATCCAAACATTAATTAACAACAAACTTCCAGCTCAACATGTAACTATTGATGATCTAATCGTCCAAATTGAAGACATTATCCTGTTTATTAAAAATGAAATACAGATAGAAAAGCTTGATTTGTTTTTGGACAATAAAAATCCCAGTCAACTTTTACTTGAGCTGTGTGAACAATTCAATGACTTAGTAAATATTGAATGGAATCGCTAAGCATTTTCATGGAGTCAATTATGTTAAACTAAGCGTAAAGTATTCTCATCAAAAAAAATAATTTATCCAGAAAAATAATAATGAACACTATTGAATTCACGGCTAAAATCAGTCAAGGAATGATCGCCATTCCAAAAGAATATGATCAAGAGCTTCAGGAAGAATTGGAAGTAGAGGTTATTGTTAAACCCAAGCGAAAAAAACGCTTAATGGATCGACTCGTAGAAAATCCCGTTTCTGTCGAAGGATGGCGTAACTTAACAAGAGATGAAATCCACCATAGAGAAGGAAATGACTAAAGTTTTTATTGACTCTAATGTGTGGTTATATCGGCTATTGATCGATCCTAACATCGGAATAGAAGAGTATAATCGCAAGCGTCAAATTGCAATCCAACTTACCCAACCCTTGGATCAGAGTATTGTGATTAGCACCCAAGTAATCACAGAGACTTGCGCCGTATTAAAAAGAAAAGCTAAATTTTCCGATCAAGAACTCTTAGAAATTATTGAAGAATTTGAAGAGCAATGTCAAATTATAACCCTAACGATGACGGAAATTAAAGAGGCTTGTCAGTTGAGAAAAAAATATAATTTCTCTTTTTGGGATAGCTTGATAATTGCCTGTGCTTTGAAATCACAAGCTAAAACAATTTATTCAGAAGATATGCAACATAGCTTAGTTGTTCAAGAGCAGCTAACAATCATCAATCCCTTTAACTCAGCCTCAACCAGCTTATGATTAAGTAATGGAAAAGCTTACCATCACCAGACCCGACGATTGGCATCTGCACCTAAGGGATGGAGAGGCCCTCAAGGCAGTTTTGCCCCACACAGCCCGTCAATTTGCTAGGGCGATCGTCATGCCCAACTTGAAGCCTCCAGTGCGTTCCGTGGCCGATGCCGCCGCCTATCGAGAGCGGATTCTTGCGGCTGTTCCTGCCGGGAGCCAGTTTGAGCCGCTGATGACCCTTTATCTGACGGATAATACCAATCCCGAAGAGGTTATTGCGGCCAAGGCATCCAAATTTGTCAAAGCAGTGAAATATTATCCCGCTGGAGCCACCACCAACTCAGACTTTGGCGTGACAGATATCAGTCGGTGTGATGCTGTGCTTGCAGCCATGGAACAGGTAGACCTGCCCCTCCTACTCCACGGGGAAGTGACCGATCGCCAGGTTGATATTTTTGACAGGGAAAAAGTATTCATTGAAAAATACCTAATTCCCCTCAGAGAAAAATTTCCCCAACTGCGGATTGTGCTGGAACACATTACCACCAGCGATGCGGTGGAGTTTGTTTTATCGACCAATAATATTGCCGCTACCATTACGCCCCAACATTTATTATTTAGCCGTAATATTTTGTTTCAAGGTGGCATTTGTCCCCATTATTATTGCCTGCCAATTTTGAAGCGGGAAGAACACCGTTTGGCCCTGCTGCAGGCGGCCACATCCGGCAATCCGAAGTTTTTCCTGGGTACGGACAGCGCTCCCCACGCCCGCAATAGTAAAGAAAGCTCCTGTGGTTGTGCCGGTTGCTATTCCGCTCTCCACGCCCTGGAATTGTATGCCGAAGTCTTTGAAAGTGCTAATGCCCTGGATAAACTGGAAGCCTTTGCCAGCTTTTATGGCCCGGACTTTTATCAACTGCCCCGCAATACAGAACAAATTACATTGACCAAAACACCGTGGCGCATTCCCGCTGAATTGCCCTTTCCAGAATCTGGGCTGGTGCCGTTACGGGCGGGGGAAGAAATCACCTGGCAAATGGTGTGATCCAAACAGCTAAAGTGCAGTGAAAATTATTAATAGTAATTAGATAGATTTGCTTTTTTTCACTGAGCCGCAATTATGACCTACTTTGCCAGCGACTTTCAAGATTTAGACAACTCTGGAAATATTGAAAACTTCATCCGCTGTCTGGAATTGCAACAGTCACTAGACTTGTATAAATATTACAAACAAAAGACGTTTGAAAAAATGCAACTGAAGCCCGGTGATTCGGTGCTGGAAGTGGAATGTGGCACCGGCAATGATGCCCTTTGGTTGACCAATTATGTAGGGGAAACTGGCAAAGTTACAGCGGTGGACCGCAGTCAATTTATGCTCAACCAGGCAAAGGAACGGACAAAAAAATCCTCCACTAAGTTTGAATTTATCCTAGCTAACACAGAGCAATTACCCTTTCCCGATGCTAATTTCACTGCGGCTAGAGTTGACCGCACCCTACAACATATTGCCCAGCCCCAAAAGGCGATCGCCGAAATGGCCAGAGTTGTGCAATCCAATGGTTGGGTAGTGGCGTTTGAGCCGGATTGGGAAACATTGGTAATTGGCTCCGAGCAACGAACCATAAACCCTTGCATTGGTTAATTTTTGGTGTGATAACTTTCCTTCCGGCTGGGTGGGTCGCTATCTCTTTAAGTATTTCCGGCAGGCAGGCTTAACTGACATCACTCTGGAACCCATTACCATTTGCCTGACTGAGTTTGAATTAGCCGATAAAAATTTAGACCTATCTCGGACGGTGGAAAAAATTAGCGAACAGAGATTTATAAGTCAAAATAATCTTATTCTTTGGCTCATGACAATTAATCAATGTAATCAAGCTGGAGACTTTTTCTGTGCTTTTACCGCATTTTTAGTCAGTGGCAAAAAGCCATAATCATTTAAAAATATTTAAGATCAAAGTTTCTATTACTCTCTGACCGTCTGACTGTGTTCATTGATTGTTAAGTAATATTACTGAGTATGGTCATTTTTTCAACTTTTCTAACTCAAAAATTGGTTGGTTTCCCGGTTGCTTAGATACAATGACAAAGAGCAAAAGGGAAATCGGCAAAATATCGACATAATATCTCAGTATTGAGTGGCCAAGCCAGATCAAAGTCATTGGCCTTGTCTGTTGTTCCAGCTATTAACTCGATTTATGACTATCAATTTGGCCGATCGCCTTTCTGCCATTACCACCGATTCAGCAGGAACTACCCATGTTGTTTGGGTGGAAAATACCTCACTCTGGCACGCTGTCTATAACGTTAATTCTGGTACTTGGGAGAACGCCCAGGCGATCGCCAATGTGGGCAATCAATCCCTCACCAGTCTGAACTTGATTGCCAATGATAAGTTAATCCAACCCACCAGCGGAGAAAGTAGTACCGCCCCAGCGCCGGGGCTCGTGGTGGTTTACCAGCAGGGCAGTGGCAATGACAGCAATCTTTTTTACACCGCCGCCCGCTATAACTCCGGGGGCAGAACCGAATGGTTAGCAACTCCCCAGGCCTTAACTGCTGATGCTGTGGGAGATTTGGCCCCCAGGGCGATCGCCAAAGATGACGGCACTGTGTTTGTAGTAGGGCAAAAAGTTGATGCAGAGCAAGCTAAAAACCAAGCTATCCGAGAGGATACCGATCTTTATTACCAGAGTTTTACGGTTAATCAAAATCAGTTTACTAGTGGCAACACCTCTGCTTTTATTCGTCCAACTAACCAAAAAAATTCATACAATTATCTGGGGCGTAATCTTGATGCCCCTGCCGCCAATTATGAAATTCTTAGTGCAGAAGAAACAGAATTTCTGGGCAATAAACCTAAGTATCAAGGCCTAGGGGCTAACTGGAATGCCTCCAGCGATTTCAATCTTAATGGCTTGTCATTGTTAATTGCCAAAAAGTTAGGCGAGCAACCAGACAAGGTTCTAGAAAGAATCTTTGGCCCCCTCATCTTGTCTATTTCTCTCCAAGGTTCATCGGGACAAAATCCTGAATGGAGTTTGTTTGGCGGTGGCGAGTCTACCGATGGCAGGTTGTTACTTAATGCCCTGGCAACTTTGGGTAGAAAACAAAGGCGAAACATCGGCAATAGTGATGATAGTAATCGTTTTGATCGATGGAGAAGGCAAGGTAGGGGAGCCTTAGGGGAAAGCGCTCAAGATGGTTTTGATGTATCTTTTACTTTGTCTTCTTTATATAGTTATGGCAACAGTAATGCTAATTCTGACGGTAAATTTCCCCTCTATTTGGAAACTGGAGGGGCATTAGCTAGTTTAGCGGGGTCCATTCCTTTATTTGGTTTTGACAATATTTTAAATGTTGGCTTAAGCGCCAATTTCGGTTTATTTTTTAATGCCGGTGTAGCTTTGCAATGGCAGGTTGCCCCCAAGGATCCAGCCTCCTATTTTCCCGTCCTAGCACCATACCTTGATCTGAGCGGCAATACAGACCGTTTATTTATTACCGATTCTTTCTCCTTCGTGCCTGGTTTTTCCCAAGACACAGCAATTTTAGCTTTACTCTCCAATTTGGAAGCGGCATTTGCTTCCATTGATCAAAATAGCTCTGTGGAACTGGAATCTTTACTGGTGGGAATTCCCGTTACATTAGGCTTTGAAGGCAGTATTGAAATTCCCTACATTTTTAAGCTTTTTGGTTCCATTGGCTTTTTTGTCGACGGTACTTTTACTATCAAAGGGGATACCCCTTCATCTATTACCATTGGCGCTCCTTACAACATCAACGTTAATTTACTGGGCATTATCAGTGCCAGATATGCAGGGTTCCCCACTTGGACACAAACGTTTCCGTCCTCTTCATCTCAAGATAATCAAACCAATACTGCCACAGAAACCAACAATATTGCCAGTGTTGATGGCTTTTTGCTCACCATTAACCTTGCTCAATCCCTAGATCCTAATCTTAATCTTAACCCCACAGATTTTACCGTCACTGTTACCAATGCCAATGGGCAAATTTCTACTATTCCTGTGTTTGGTGTGGTGGTTCAAACTGATAATCAAAGTAACACTAGTGAGGTTATTTTACGATTAAACCAGGAAATTCCCTACACTAGCCTCAACGACCAGCCCTTTGCCAATGTTGTTGTTAAATACACTGGTAATCAACTGGGAACATTTACAGACAGTGCGGTGGCGATTATATCCTCCGACACAATAATTTATACCTATAACCCCACCAGTGGGACAGGCAATGACTATACCCAAAACAATCAACAGATTACCATTGCGTTTAATGCCTCTTTAGATCCAGATATTCTAGCTTTTAAAAATCAATTGCTCCAGTGGTTTACGGTCACCAACAGTAGTAATCAATCCATTGCCATCACCGATGTAGTAGTTAATCAAAGCAGAATTGTTTTAACCCTTGCTTCCAATACCGTCATTAACCCTGGTGAAATTTACACTGTCCAGTACAATCCAGATGCCAGTGGTGAGCAACAACTTAAAACCGCCAATCAAGATACTGTTACAGCATTTACCGTCAGTAATGGCACTGCCCCCACTGCCAGAGGTTTGGCTAATGGCACCTTTGTCAGCGCTGCCAACGTTCAAACCCAACCTGTTCTCAGTAATTTAACCAGTGACTTTGCCCAGGACACTTCCCCTGCCCTGGCGTTAACTAGTCAAGGGGATATCCTACTGGCTTGGAGTAGCGACAGCCCTCCCATTACTCCCATTTCCGTTTTGGCAGAAGGAGATTATATCTACCTTGTTTTTGCCGATAATCTCAAAAATGACTCAGCTAATCCCCCCAGTAACTCCCAATTTGTCATTAAAACCAGCGATGGCAATAGCATTAATCCCACCAATGTTTCCCTAGCTCAAAATACCGTTACCCTGACCCTGAATAACTCTGTTAATGCTAGTCAGGTTGTTGCAGTTGCTTACAGTTTAAGTGGGATTAATTTTAGCTCTAATTTATCTTTGACTGATGCCACCAATACGAGCTTTTGGATTCCCGATTTTAGCAATAATATCCAACTGGCTAGTGAATCCAATACCGCGCCCACCACGTTGCCAGGATCAATACTTTCCAACCTACTCACCATTCCCTTTAATCAGACCCTAAACGTCAATCAAATTCCCAACGGTGATCAGTTCAAGGTAACGGTTAATGGCAATGTCAATAGTCCAATTAATATTACTAGCGTTACTGTTAACGATACTTCCGTCACCCTGGTTTTAAATCAGATTATTGGTCAAGGTCAATTGGTCACCGTCACCTATACTCCCAACTCCAATGGTGACAACAATTTAGTCAGCAATGCCAGCACTCCCCAAACCGTTGCCCAATTCAGCACTAACAACTTTTTAACCACTGCATCCAGTTCCAGCACCGTTATTAAAACGGCATTTTCTCCCTTTGGGGACAGTGGCATTTCCTCCATCACCACGATTCCTGGGACTAGCGGCGTTAATTCCGATGTAGCCGCCATACTTTATACCAACCCCAGCACTCAAACGGTCCAAAATGTTGTGGCTTGGGTCAACGTCGATACTTCAGCTTTATCTGTCCAGGCTATTCCTGGTCAAAACTATGGTCCCAATGAAGTAGCTTTAATAACCTCCGCCGCCCAGCAATCAGATATTTACTATGCGGTCTTGGGGCCCGACAATCAGTGGAGTTTGGCCGCTCCGATTTTTCCTAGTCAGCCAGGGCAAGACCAAAAAGTAACCTTGGGAGTCGGCCCCGATGACAGTTTACTGGCGGCTTGGTTAAATACCCAACTGAACAGCAACGGTGATCCCCATACCACCATTCAGTTTGCAACTTTTAACGGCACACGCTGGACTGCTCCAACAACCTTGGGCGGGGCAAATCCTAGCATCAATCCCAACAGTTTTAGTGAATTAAGCATTAGTTCTCTGAATGGGCAACCGGTCATTTTCTGGACGGAAAGCCAGCCCCCTTCCTACAGCAACTTGGTTTCGGAGCAAAATCCTTTGCTTTATCTAAGGTTAGGGGAACTAAGCGGTACTACGGCCATTAACCAGGGTCAATTATCTTTGCAGGGGAACGGAACGTATAGTGCCAGCGGCTATACCCTCGACCAGGTGGGAGCCCTGGAAAATACGAATACTAATACGGGTGATTTTAATCCAGCAGTATTGTTCAACAGTGGTGGAGTCACGATCAACTCCCCAGTACCTGTTTCTGTGCAGGGTTTTTCGGTGGAATTTTGGTTCAAATTGCCAACTACCGGGGGAGTGGTGGGCTTAGCTAACTTCGCCGGGGTATTTGACCTGAGTTTAAACGGGGACAGCTTAATTTTTGCTTTGAATAATGGTAGCAATACCCAGATTACCGAAGCCATTACGGCCAACCATTGGCATTATGTGGTGGGAACCTATGACCCTGTTAAACAAATTCTTGCCCTTTACGTCGATGGGCAATTGGTGGATAGTCTGGAGAATATTGCTTTTGCCAATTTGCCCTCGTCGGGAACCCTAACTTTGGCGGGGAATGGAGGGCCTGTTTACCTGGATGAATTTGCTTTTTATAATTCGATTCTTTCCCACACTGACAATGGTTCTAGTCCAAGTTCACTGGGCGAAAATTTTCTTAATTTAACTGGTTCCCAACTCATTGACGGGGTTTTGGGGGTTAATGAAATTGGTTCCCGCTACCAAGCCCGCTTTTTCGATCCGGTGACAGCAGGTCCAGAAACTAACTATAGCGTCTGGGACAGCAGTAGTAATAGTTGGCAAAGTCCCGTTAGCATTAACCCCGTTGATGAAGTCGTTCCCACCATTTTAGCGGCGGCTAACAATCCAATTTGGGATATTGTTTCTGCGAAGCCTGGTTCTAACAATAATGCCCAAATCACCCCCAACGGTAATCCTGATACCATTTTTCAAGTTAATTTAACCGGGCAACAGGGAAGTGAAATTGTTGGTTTTTCCGTGACTACGTCCGATGGTCAACTTTGGAGTCTGGGGACTAATGGTAATGGTCAAACCCTAGGGGGTTGGCAGGTAGGAGTAATTCTGGCGGAGAGCACAGATAGTGCAAAGCTTGGGTTGGAGTTTGTTTCTGGGGACAATTTACTCAATAGCCTGAATCCTGGAGTAACTTTTTCCCATCGGGTTATGGGAGCAACGGAAACCTTCACTATTTTTGTGGATACGGAGGGTAGTCCCCTCACCTCCCCTGCCACAGTAAATGTTTACCTAAAAGGAGAAAATAACCCAGTTCAATTTACTTCCCTGGCCCCTATACCCAATCAGGGGGGCCCTGTCTCTGCTAACGCTCTGGATTATTTGGGCAATCAGGTGTTGGGCATCGCCACGGTAAAAGAAGCCAATGATGCCTCCCTTTCCCTGGTGGATAGTGGTTTTGTGGTTAATACCGACAATCCGGCGATCGCCGCAGTTATAGCCAGTGGTTTTAGTAATGGTGCTTTAGCCTATGTGGCCGTGGGCAATCGAGGTTACACCAGCCAGGGTAACTCGGTCAAAGGATCAATCCAAATTTTATTTGCCGGGGGTGATGTTTTAGGCCAGAAAACCACCAATGCGCTAACCACCACTGATTTATCCGGTAATCCTGACGGGGTACTAATTACGGGCATTAACGATACAGGGGACATTAACAACGATGTACCCATGGCTTTGGTAACGGGGGATGTAGATGGAGATAACATTGACGATTTGGTGATTGGTGATGCCAATGCCAATGGGGGAACGGGACGCATTTATGTGATTAAGGGAAGTTATCTCACAAGTCTCAACAATCAAAAGCAAATTATTGATCTGAGTAATGCCAGTCAGTGGACTAGCGATCAAGGTTTTGTGATTGATGGCATTGATGCCGGGGGCGGGGCCGGTTTTTCCGTGGCGATCGGCAATTTCACTGGTAATGGCCCCCAAATTGCCTTTGGCGCTCCCTTTGCCAAAAACAGTAGCGGAGTCGCAGTGGGTAAGGTCTATCTCGTTTCCTCCAGCAATCCCAGCCAACTGTCTCCGCCGATTCACATTGGCTCAAGCTTTAGCCTGACCAATCCCCAAAATCCAGCCCAAACCGTCACCGTTGGGGAAACGGCGGGTTATAGCCTGGGAGTTTCTCGCCGTACGACTGGCGGGCCCCTTACTTTTACTAACAATGCCAACGACGATTTGTTTATTGGTTCTTCTACCTACGGGGTAACCATCAATAACCAATGGGTGGGCAAAAGTGCTTTACCCGCCGGCAATCAAGGCAATTATCCCGACACCACCACGATCGCCGCTGGGGCAGTCCATGTTTTTTCCCAACCCAGTGGTCAATCCTTTGGCAAATTTGCTACCTACACCGGGCCCAATGCTCCCGCCGCTAATGGAGTAGGGGCCAACTATTTGGCCGGAGCGGCGATCGCCCTGGGGGACTTTACGGACTTGGATGGGGACGGTCAACAGGATCTAGCTATTTCAGCGTTAGGAGTTAATGGTAGTGCCGGGGCGGTCTATGTGCTCAGTGGGGGCAAGGCTGTGGCATCCAGCTCTGACCAAGCCCTCAACGAAGTCAGTCATCTGACCATCAATGGTGGCATTGCTGGGGGGAAAGCCGGGATGACCATCATGACTCCAGGGGATGTGAACGGCGATGGTTACCAGGATTTTTTAATTACCGCTCCCCAGTCCGGCAACGGCACAGGCCAGAGTTATTTATTGTTTGGCCCCTTGGATTTGTCCGAAGTGGGGCAACAATTTAACCTCAGTGTGACGGGTACTGACAGCAAAAATATTTTCTTGCTCAATGGCAGTCTGCCCAATCAACTGGCGGGGACAGCAGTAGTTAGCTTAGGCAATATCACAGCAAAAACTGGGCCCAATAACACTCCCATTGATAGCTTTTTGATCAGTGCCCCCAATGCCCAGCAGTTTTATGTGGTCTATGGTCATCCCTGGTTGGCCGCTGATGGCAGTATCAAACTCTCAGATATTGCCTCTGATAACGGCTTTGTTATTGATGGCAATCTGATTAATAGTCCCTTAACCAATCGTTTTAGCAATTCCCTCGATAATTCCCCATCGAAAACATCACCTGCACTCATTGCAAATAATGGCACGCTCTATTTGGCTTATACCGACAGTAGCGGACAGATTCATTTCACCAGTAGCACCAATGATGGCCAAACTTGGGGTCAAGCCGTGTCGTTACCTAGTAATGTACAAACTGCATTTACGCCGTCAATCGCTTTTTATAAGGATGTTTTGTACTTGGCCTATGTCGATGCCGCTAAGGGGTTATACGTCGCCAGTAGCACAGATAATGGCGAAACCTGGAATAGTCCCTATCAGCTAGGTGGACTCTCTTCAACCGCTCCCACCTTAGTGGTGTACCAAGATAGTCTGTTTTTCTTTTTTACGGCAGATAACTCTACTTCTAGTATCCTTTACTTTTACTCCGATAACTCTAATTCTAATGCCCAAAATCCTCTGACATCAGCAGATTGGATCTATAGCAATCAAATCGTTGGCGGTAACTACTCAACTAGTAGCGATATGAGCGCCACGGTCTTAGATAATACGCTCTATTTGGCACTTACTGGAGGACAAATTGGTAATCCGACCAATCCTCCCTCTATCTATATTGTTTCTGGTACTGGTAATGATTTAGCCAATCTAACTTGGAGTGATTATGAAGTTGACAATATCAGTCCCGCTAACCAAACACCAGGTTTAACCACTGATGGCGAAACTCTCTATTTAAGCTATACAAATGATAGTGATGGCAACATCAATGTAATCACCTCCACGGATGGAAACAATTCCAATAATTGGACTCCTTCCCAGACGATCGTCGGTTTACCTCGTCAAATTCTTCCCGTTTTAGCTACAGCGGCTAACCAACTTTATTTTGCCTATGCCGGAGAAAGCCAAGGCGTTTATGTAACCGAGTCTCCCCTTCCCTATGTGGATAGCATTGTTGATAACGGTCGCTTGGTTCAGTTTTTAGGGGATATAAACGGTGATGGCTTTGCAGATATTTTTTCTGGGGGGAATAATGCCGGAGCAATTATTTTTGGCAATAGCACCCAGGATTTACTCACAGCAGCTAGTGGTAGTGACGACCTAGTCATTTCGGTTCCCGATGCCAATCTGGAAGAAGTGATTAGCTTGGGAGATTTCAACGGTGATGGTTTCCAGGATGTCGGAATTCTCGCTAATAACGGTAATTTCTATGTTGTTCTAGGCAATACTAATCTGGGAGATTTAAAAACATTAAGTATTACCTCTAGTACCGCGCCTGTGGTTATCAGCCAGGTGGGGGGCGTAACCAAATCCACGGCCATTGGCGACTATAACGGGGATGGCTATGATGATGTCTTGCTGTGGGGAGATAACGGCAATCAGGTAGCCTGGGGTAACGCCCCTGGTAGTTTAAACAATTTTACCAAGATTGATTATACCGAAACCCAAACGTCCGCCACAGGGGTTGATCTCAATGGTGATGGAATCCCAGAAATTGCCATTGGCAGTGACCAGAGAAAAATAGCGGGACAAATTTCCACTGCTGGCACTTTTTCCCTGTTGCCCAACCCCACCACCGCTTCGGTGATTGATACCCTGGCCGGGGCTAATCAATTGGTGAATATTGGTGACTTTAACGGTGATGGCATCGCCGACTTGGCTGTACTAGCTTCCAACTACTACGCTGCAACCCTTGGCGATCCGACCCGTTTAGACCAGGCTGGCAATCAAGGAGGTGTTTTCATTTATTACGGCTCACTTCAGGGGTTAACTAACAGTTCCCAACCCGATGTCATCCTCGCGGCGCCGTTCACAACGGTGAGTAACCAACAAAGTCCCTTTTTCTTATCTGAAATTGCCCAAGCTGGAGATGTGAATGGGGATGGCTTTGATGATCTGTTAATTAGTTCCCCCTTTACAGTGACGGCCAATGATGATCAGGGCAGTGTGTTCGTTGTATTCGGCGGCAATAATTGGAGCAATCAGCCCTTTGATTTAGGGCAACTCGGCGCTAATCAAAATCAAAGTAGTAGCTTCTATGGTTTTCTAGTCAATGGTTTACCCGATGCCCAGGCCGGATTTGCCATTAGTGGCGGCAGTGATGTGAATGGGGATGGCTTTGACGATGTGGTGATAGGCGCTCCGGGCAATTATGAAAGTCAACTTTCCCAAAACACTGTCATTGGGGATGACAAAGGGCGAATTTGGTACAACGGTCAACAAATTAATAGCGGGAATAGCGATCCTGCCGTGATTTCGATGGTCGTGCAAGAGAATGCCAGTGGTGTGCCCCAAGTTGTGGTGGGGTTAGTCAACGGCGAAGTGTGGTGGTACAACGGCTCGAGTTGGTCACAATTGGGCATCTCCCCCCTGACCGATGGGCCTTGGCCAGTGATTCAAATGGCGGTGCAGTGGAATGGTAATAACCCCCCCCAGGTGGTGATCTGCGGTTCCTATGGCTGTTATTACTACGATGGAACAAATTGGTTATCGAACCCGCTAATTTCAGTAGACTTTGATGAACCCCTCATCAGTCAATTAGCGGTGCAGTGGAATCCTGATCGGAATGTGCAACCCCAAATTGTCGTGGGGCAGGGGCCGGGAACTGAAGGGCCCCAAAGTCAAGTGCAATATTACAACGGCGCCAATTCGTCCTTGCAGACCCTGGAATACAACAACGGAAGTGATTCAAATGACCCTGCTTATCCCATAACCCATATGGCGGTGCTATGGCAGGCCAATGGCAATCCTCAGATTGTTACCGCCGTTGGCGATGATGGCGGTGTTCGCTACTATAACGGCTCAAGCTGGACATACCTGGAAAATCCCAAGCCAGGCTGGAGTTCTCCTGTCACCCAACTATCGGTGCAATGGAGCACTGAGGGACAGCCCCAGGTCTTAGTTAGTCTTAAAAATGGCGCAGTTTTCTACTACGACGGCCAAGGTTTTTCCAACCTCCGCTCCGTGGGTGGGCCCCCTATTAGCCAAATGGCGGTGCAATGGAATAGTGACGGTACGCCCCAAGTGGTGATCGCTTTTGGGGATAAGGGAGGGGTTGAATATTACAACGGCTCAAGTTGGATCACCGTTGCGGATAACAATCCTGGCTGGAGTTCTCCTGTCACCCAGATGTCAGTGCAATGGGGAAGGGATGGGCAACCCGATATTGTGGTGGGTTTAAAAAACGGAGTGGCGATCGCCTTACCCTATAACGGTTCAGGTTGGGATCAAAATGGCATTGCTGGTGTAGGGACAGCCATTAACCAATTGACTAGCCTCTGGAGCGAGACCTTCGTTAATTCTGGCAATGGCGACAATTTGAGTTATGTCCTGTTTGGCAGTGATTTTAACGACACGGTTAATCAGACGGGAACCATCGGCGATGATGTGATGCTGGGCAGTCCCACTGGGGAAAGTTTTCTGGCTGGGCAAGGGGATGATCAGATTTACACCAAGGGTGGTTTAGATGTAGTTTATGCCGGCCCCGGCGATGATTGGGTTTCGGTGAGTGATACCTATTTCCGGCGGCTGGATGGGGGCACGGGGTTTGATATTTTGGCTTTGCAGGGTTACAACGGCCAGAATTGGGATATTACTACCCTTTCCCCTGGACTGCGATTACAGAATTTTGAAACCATTGATATTCGGGATTATGGAGCGAATCAGTTAACCCTTAATTCCCTAACGGTAACTAATTTATCCAGCAATAATACCCTCGTTGTTTTGATGGATGAAAGCGGTGATAGTTTGCAATTGAGCAGTGATTTTAGTGCCGATGGAACGATTTATCAATATGGGCAAAGATTTTATCAGTATAAATCTAATAATTCAGCGGCTGTTGTATTAGTCAATCAACCAACAACCCCTAGTTTTACTGCTCCAAGCCACAATCAACCGCAACCCATTTTACCCAGTGGTGCTGGGGTGGGCAATGGTAATAATTTGACTAACGGCAATCAAGGTTTAACAAATTTTTCTGACCCCAATCTTCTCACCAAATTATTTGTTTCTAGTCCCCTCGCTACCGAAGTTAGGGAAGCAGTGGATTTTGTTATTGAACGGACGGGAAATCTAGACAAATATGTTTTAGTTAGTTACCTGACTCAAGATATGGATGGCAAGGCCGGTAATCGCTATTTGCCAGTGGCGGGGCAACTAATATTTAGCCCAGGGGAAACCAGTAAAACAGTCACAGTTGAAATTCCCAATGATGGCATTTACACAGGCGATCGCCAGTTTGGATTATTAGTTTCTTTGTTGGACGAAGGTTTAAAGTCAGGAAACTGGGGGCCAGAGTTTTCCCTAGCCGGTGATGGCAATGGTTCCCAGATCCGCCGTTGGAATTATCTGGCAGGGGAGTTGGAAAATAGCTTAATGGAGGGCATAGTCAACTTTTCCACCACCACCAATGATGGTCATACCCAA
Organism: Synechocystis sp. LEGE 06083; assembly: GCF_015207725.1. Classification (NCBI taxonomy): domain Bacteria; kingdom Bacillati; phylum Cyanobacteriota; class Cyanophyceae; order Synechococcales; family Merismopediaceae; genus Synechocystis; species Synechocystis sp. LEGE 06083. The sequence continues at coordinate 19,011 of NZ_JADEWJ010000003.1, read as the reverse complement.
GCTGATATCAATGTCAGTGGCATCGAGGAATTTAACGACTTTTTCAGCTATAACCCCCTTACAGGAAATTATGAATCCCTAATATCTAACAATGTGACTGGGGCTAAATTTAGTTATCTAGATGGTGAAAACAGTCCCCATGGAGTCAAGCTTACCCTTTTAGACGGCGATCGGGGAGATGCCGACGGAGTAAGCAATGGTCTGGTGGAAACGAAGGGTTATTTGGGTCGTGCAATTCCAGGCTTAATCACCAATGATAACCGAGTTTTTTGGGCTCCCACCAATGCCGATGGCCAGGTACAACTAAGGTTAATTAGCAGTGCTGACCAAAACTATGAAATAGGCTGGATTGCGGTGGATGACCCCGATGGTTCTGTCAATGGCTTGCGACCCGGTGATCTAGGCTATGAAGCTGCTGCTTTAGCCCGCAAACAAATCGTTTTTAATAATCAAAACAGCGCTTCAACCCAAGCTTTAACCCGTGATTTAGCGCAACAAAGTTTTACTGACATTAATAAATTAACTGGAACGGAATCTCAGTTCTTTGGTGATTTCAGCGCTTCTAAGTTAGAAGTTAATCGTTACTATATGCTCTACAGCCAACAGGGAGGTAAAACAACTTTTTCCATTAATACTTCCCCCACCGTGGAAACCGATAGTCGGGGTTATCATCAACTAATTTTTGATGGCATCACTGCTGAAATTAGCTCCAAAACTTTGGTTGTACCAGGAATTTTAAATCAAACCATTACCGTCGAAGCCTCCATTAGTCGTGCTGGAGCCTATGACAATGCCATTGCCCTCTACCAAGTGGATAGCTTAACCGGGGGATTAGATGTAAACGGCGATCGCCAAATTGATCTCAAGCCAGGTGAAATAGGTTACCTCCAGGCCGCTTTAAATCGAGCCCAAAATCCCCTCACCGGAGTAAGTTTAACTGCGCCGGATAGTTTCTTTGGCACAACAAAACAAACCATTAACCTATTAGGCAACAATATGTATGGCATGGTGATTATTCCCAACGCCACCATTGCAGAGGTGCTGAACCAAAATCCCGGTAATGATCCCAATCTTGGCCCCGTTGCTCTTTTCTCTTTTAATGAGGCTAACCCCGGTGGTATTAGTCAAATGTCCCGTCTTGGTAGTAACCTTTTTGGCTTTGAAGATATAGTTGGGGGCGGTGATCAGGACTACAATGATGTGATTTTGCAATTTAGTTTTCCAACTTCTATAGCCATGAATTAGAATTTCAATAGAAAATTTGATCGCCGTTCAATTTTTGGCTTGAAAAACCTACGAACTAGTTTATTAGTAAAATCTTAAGTTTTATGTCGCAAGGGAGAGAATTTAACGTCAGTGAATTAGCCTAGGTAATTATCCTGAGGTATTAGTGCTATGATCACGGCACGGGAAAACGGCTCTTAATTCTGCTTGTCGGGCGGGTAGAACGGCGTCTGGAAATTCTGCAATTTCTCTTTAAACTTGGCAATATTGGGAGTTAAGGAAGTATCAAACGCCATCTGAGATCCTGGCCAGGACAAGAAGAAATTTAAACTAAAAAACTGAATTATTACTTAAGCACGGCTTTCAACCCAATCAGGTGAGGGCTTAGGTTTTTCAGTCATTTATTGCAAAACACCAACATGGAATTCTGCAAATTATTGTCCAAAAATGCCGTTTAACTTCGTCTTTTTTTTTCATGGCCATTAACTTCTCAAATCGACTTTCTGCGATCACTACGGATTCGGCGGGGGTAACCCATATTGTCTGGGTGGAAGATGCCACGCTCTTTCACGCAACTTACAACGACAATTCTGCAACCTGGATCAATGAAACGGCGATCGCCAATGTCGGCTCTCAAAAAATCGTCAGTTTAAACTTAATTGCCAACGATAAGCTCATTGATGATTCCGGCACAGGGCTACCAGGATTAGCGGTGGTTTACCAGCAGGGGAGCGAAAATGAAAGCAATATTTTCTACACGGCAGCCCAATACAATGCCAGTGGTAAAACGCAATGGTTGGATAAGCCCCAGGCCCTAACTGCTGATCAAGTGGGGGATCTAGAACCCAGGGCGATCGCCAAAGATGACGGCACCGTGTTTGTGGTGGGGCAAAAAGTTGATACTGAAAATGCTCAAAACCAAGGTATTCGGGAAGATACGGACTTATACTACCAATCCTTTAGGGTTAATAGTAGTCAATTCACAACGACACCAAGTTCTCCCTCTTCATCAGTTAATAAAACCCTATCAGGAATTTCGTCGAGTTATTCGGGTCAAAATTCTGCCGTTGCCGCTTCCTACTCTGTTTTAAGTGATTCTGAAGCAGAATTCTTAGCAAAAAAAGCCTTTAATGGGCAAGGCTTAAATTGGAATGCATCAAGTGGCTTTAGCGACAGCCTATTGAAATTTATTATTGCTAAGAGTGAAAATGCTAAGGTAAAAAAGGCGGTTGAAAATGGATTTGGTGGGGTATCAGTCAATATTGCCTTACAGGGGTCAAGCGGTGATAACCCTACCTGGTCTCTATTTGGCGGTGGGGTCTCCACCGATGGTAAGCTCCTGCTCAATGCAGTTGCAGCTGTTAGTTTTGCAAAAGCTACGGAAAAGAAAACCCCATTCCAGAAAAAGAAGACAACAGAAGCACAAACTAATGAATTTGACTTTTCGATTGTTTTATCTTCTCTGTATAGTTTTGGCAATACGCAAGCTTCGAGTGGGCAGTATCCCCTTGAGCTTGAAACAGGTAGTTTCGCCCTATCCTTTGGTTTCACCTTCCCAATTGTAGGTGCCAATTTTGGTGAAAATAAAACAAATCTTTTTAACCTCAATGCCTTTATAGATGCCGGAATTGCCCTTCAGTGGCAGTTAAAACCCAAGGATTCTGATACCTATCGAAATATTTTATTTCCCTTTATTGATTCTAATTCAAGTGAAAAAGGATTATTAATTGCCGATTCATTTGGAACTGCTATTCCAGTATTTTCTCAAGTTGTTGCACTTGAGGCCATTCTTTCCAATTTAATTTCTGCTTTTGAGTCAATTGATGACAACGGCCCACTATCCTTGGAATCATTACTCATTGGCATCCCCATAGAAGGTGGTGTCGAATTAATCGTTGATATTCCCTTTATTTTCAAATTAACTGGTTCGGTGGGGATATTTCTAGACGGAACCTTTCTCGTCAAGGGATCATCGGACTTTCCCAAAGATACATTTACCCTCGGACTTCCCTATAGCCTGGAAGTTCAGGCTCTGGGATTGCTCAATGCTAAAATCGCCGGTATTCCTACCTGGACTTGGCCGGAATCTTCTTCTCAAATTCTAACTGCCAATTCTTCATTAACGCCATCGACATCCGAAACGGAACCCAGTGTTCAGGGATCCTTACTAACTATCCCCTTTGCTACTCCCTTAAGCCCAAATTTAAGTCTCAATCCTGAAGATTTTACCGTTCAGGTGACCAATGCCAATAAGAGTGTTTCGACTGTTCCAGTTTTTGACGTCATTGTCCAAGAAAATGCAGTTATTCTGCGTTTAGAAAGTGCAATTCCCTACGCCACCCTGAACGATCAACCCTTAACGGACAATATTACCGTGAGCTATAGCGGTAATCAGCTCAATGACTTTACAAAAAGTACGGTTATCAATAACTCCGCCCAAACTTTGGTTTATACCTACGACCCAACCAGTGGCAATGGTAATAATTATACCAATACCAATCAACAAATAACCATCGCCTTTAATACACCGTTAAACACCGATATTGTTCCCGATGCGAGCCAATTTATCGTAAAAGACAGTGATGGAAGCACCATCAATCTAATTGCTCCTAATCAAAACGGTCAACAACCTGTTTACGTTAATCAAAATAGTGTTGTTCTAACCTTAACTCAGACCATTCCCCAGGGAGAAAACTATACCGTACAATATACGCCGACTGAAGGAGGAAGCAATAATCTAGAAAGTGCAAGTAATCAAGACATTGCTTCTTTTATCGTTAGCAATTCTAGCCCTTCTACCACAGCAGGAAATGTCAACAATACCTTTATCAGCACAGAGAATATTAATCAGGTTCTGAGCAAGATAGATAATGACTTTACCCAAGATAGCTCTCCGGCTTTATCCCTCACTAGTGAAGGAGATATTCTGCTCAGTTGGAGTAGCGATGCCCCTAATTTATTACCCATTTCTGCCTTAGCCCAAGGAAGTAATATTTATCTGACCTTTGGGGAAAACTTAGCCAACAATCAGGGGAACTATCTGAATCCTGAGGCAGATCAGTTTGTGGTCATCATTGACGGTGTTACTCAATCGTTAAATCAGAACGAGCTTCCAAATGTGGAAGGGAACACACTGGTTTTAACCTTGGCCCAACCGATTTCAGGTAACGCAACAACCGTTTCTGTTAGCTATAACTTGGTGGCATCGGACGGAAGTAACAGTAGCAATTTAGTTTATATTGATCCAACTGGGACAACGTTTTGGTTGGAGAAGTTTACTGATTTATCAGTTGATCTAATTAATGATGCCAGCGCACCAACGGTATTAGATTTAGACATTAACGGTGATATTTATAATGGCTATGGCTCTAATCAAACTATTGTTATTGCCTTCGATCAAGAACTATCGTTTACTTCGGAAAATGATCAACTCCCCAGTAACGATTTCAACGTATTAGTCAATGGCAAAGCTGTTGGCGTTGTCCAGGCAATTATCAATGAAACATCGGTTGTCCTGACCTTAGATAATTCCCTTCAAATTGGTCAAGGAAATCTTGTTTCAGTAGCTTATACATCAGATCCTGACAACCCACTAAAGGGAGTTAATAATCAAGTTGTTGCATCTTTTTCCACTAGTAACATTCTTACCACTCCCACCAATTCCGGTACAGTGATCAAAACAGCTTTTTCCCCCTTTGGAGACAGCGGCATTTCCGAAATTACAACGATTCCCGGCACCAGTGGCTTAAATTTTGACGTAGCTTCTACTCTCTACACCTACACTGATCCAACCACAAATCAGACTAACCAAATTAATGTCCTGGCTTGGGTTCAGGTTGACAACGATGATTTAACTATTCAACAAATACCAGGGCAAAACTATAGCAGTGAACAAGCTGAAAAAATCAATGCGGCAATTAGTCAATCTGATATTTACTATTCAATCTTAGGCCCAGATAATCAATGGAGTTTGGCCCAACCGATCGCCGCAGTGCAAACTGGCCAGGATCAAAAAGTGACGTTGGGAGCGGGGCCCAATGGGGAATTGCTCGCCGCTTGGTTAAATACCCAACAGCAGAGTAATGGCAATACTTCAACCACCATTTACTGGTCAAGCTTTAATGGCACCACCTGGACTACTCCCCAGACACTCCTCTCGGAAATTTCCCCAGATGCCTTTACGGAATTGAATATCAGCACCATTGATGGCCAACCTGCCATTTTTTGGACAGAAAGCCAACCTGCTTCCTACAGCAATCTCGTAGTGGAGCAAGATCCCATTGTTTATCTACGCCTAGGGGAACTAAGTGGCACAACGGCAATTAATGAAGGGCAATCTGGGCCTAGTTTTAACGGTAACTACAGTGGCAATTTCACCCTTAATCAAATTGGGGCCCTGGAAGACACCACAAACAATTCTGGTGATCCCAATCCTGCGGTCTTGTTCAATGGCGGCGGCGTGACCCTTGACGCGGCGATTCCAGTTTCCATTCAGGGATTTTCGGTGGAATTCTGGTTTAAATTACCCAGCATCAACGCCATTCCTAACTTAGTGTCTATGGCGGATGTTTTTCTCTTTACTGTCAACGATACGCAGTTAAAGTTCAGCCTAGACAATACTGGCAATTCAACTATTGCGACAACGCCCCCCCTTAATACCGACACTTGGTACTATGTGGTCGGCACCTATGACGGTTCCCAAGACATCCTCTCTCTGTACCTAAATGGTGAGTTAGTGGGAAGTTTGGACAATGTTAGTTTTAGCAATTTACCCCAATCCGGGACGCTGGCGGTGGTGGGCCAGGAGGGATCGGTTTATGTCGATGAAGTTGCTTTTTATAATTCCGTCCTTTCCTATGTTCCCAGTAGTACTGGTTTAACTGCCTCTAACGTCACTGATTTTACGGGGAACCAGTTTCTTGATGGAGCTTTAGGCACTAACGAAATTGGCGATCGCTTCAATGCTCAATATGTTGACCCAGTGCCGGCCGGGCCAGAAGCCTACTACAGTGTTTGGAATCCTACTACAAACAGTTGGCAATTAAGTGGCCAAATCGAACCGATTCCCACTATTGTTCCCACCATCCTGAGTGATGCCAATTTCCCGATTTGGGATATCGTTGCGGCCACGGAGTCCCCAAAAGGCAAAGAAATTTTTCCCAATGGTAAAGCGGATAGCATTTTCCAAATTAATCTGACCGGCGAACAAGGGCGAGAAATTACAGGGATAGCAGTTACAGTTCCCGGAACAAATCTTTTGTGGGGGGTTGGTCAAAATGGTGATGGCAATGCCATCGGTGGTTTCCAAGTCGGGGTGATTTTAGGCGAGACCGTCCCCAATAATGGTCAGCTCACATTTGCTGATGGGACGATTCTGCTCAATAGTCTCGACCCGGCCCTTTTGGGATTAAACCATCGAGTGATGGGGGAAACAGAGACCCTCAGTTTGTTTATTGATGAAACCGGCAATACCTTTTCCGCAACGCCGACGGTGACGGTATATTTTAAGGATGTTAGTAGCGTTACACCCCAGGTTACCTCCATCGCCAATCAAGGGGGAAAGGTTCCTGCTAAGGGTGTTAATGATTTAGGGACGGAAGTTTTGGGCATTGCCACGGTTACAGAAGCCAACGATGCCTCCTTAGCCAATATTGATAGCGGCTTTGTCATTAACACCAATAATGCGGCGATCGCCGTTGAGCTTGCCAGTGGTTTTAAGGCCGATGGCAGTTTAGCTTATGTGGCAGTGGAGAATCGGGGCTACACGGACAGCGCCGGCAATCCGGTCAGTGGCGGCACCATTCAGATTCTATTGGCCGGTGGCAGTGTTTTGAGTGGGACGGAGAGTAATCCCCTCACGACAACGGATTTATCAGGCAATCCGGGGGGAGTTTTAATCACAGGCATTGCTGATGGTGGTGTTGTCAACGGTGGTGTGTCCATGAGCCTAGCCACGGGGGATATTAATGGTGATGGCATAGACGATTTAGTAATTGGGGATGCTAACGCCAATGGTGGGGATGGCGTAATTTATGTCATTTATGGCAGTTACCTCACCAGTAACCCTGGGAGCATCATAGATGTTGGTAGTTTAACTTCTGCCATGGGCTATGTAATTAACCCAGCAATTTCCTCTGCCCAAGCCGGATTTTCCGTTGTTATGGGTAATTTTGACGGAGATAGCAGCCATACCCGCAATGACATTGCTTTCGGTGCCCCTGGAGTAGGCAACGGCGGGGCTGTCTATATTGCTTACAACGGCAGTACATCATTCACAGAAGTTTACCAAGGGACTTCGTTAAATCAGGTGGGTGAGCGGGCGGGATTTTCTTTAGGAGCTTCCCATTATTCACCTGGGAATCCCACCACATTCACCGGTAGTAGTACGAGCGATGACCTTTTTATCGGTGCGCCCGCCTATCAAGTGGAAGTTAACAATCAATGGAAAGGGAAAGGAGGACTACCTTCTGGCAGTCAATCCCTCTATCCAGACTCGGCACAAATTGCGGTGGGAGCCGTTCATGTTTTTTCCACTAGTAGTCAAGGATTAACTCCCTGGGGAACCTATACAGGCCCTGATATTCCAGCCCCCAATGGAGTTGCCACTAACTATCTGGCCGGAGCGGCGATCGCCTCTGGAGACTTTACAGACCTAGATGGGGATGGACAACAAGACCTGGTCATTTCAGCAACAGGGATTAATGCCAATGCAGGGGCAGTGTATGTGATTCAGGGCCATCAACCGTCCTCCTCCTCAACATCGCCCCAAGCTTTAAGCACAGTCAGCAATCTCATCATTAACGGTTCTCTAGCTAATGGTCAGGCGGGAACCGTTGTCACTGTGCCTGGAGATCTCAATGGGGACGGTTATCAGGATTTTCTTATTACCGCTCCCCAAGCCAGTAATGGCACTGGTCAAAGTTATCTCCTCTTTGGCCCCTTGGATCTGAGTCAGGTTGGAACAATCTTTGATCTGGGCGCGACCAGTCAGGATAAAACCTTTTTATTGAATGGGAGCCTCCCCTATCAACTAGCAGGTACGGCGGCCACTGGGTTGGGAAATATTACCGGGAAAACGGGAAGCAACGGAAAAGTTGATAGTTTGCTATTAACGGCCCCCAATGCCCAGCAAGCCTATGCAGTTTATGGCCAATCTTACTTGGAGGACGATGGCAGTATTAAGTTAGCCAATGTCAGCTCTGATAATGGCTTTGTCATCGATGGCAATAGCTTTAGCACCTTCAAGGTTGCCAATCCAGAGATTTTCGACCAGACAACGAGTGTAATGCCATCCTTGGTGAGCTATCAGGGGAAATTGTACATGGCTTACAAGGGAGATGGGAGTGGGCAAGATATTTACATTACGATCAGTTCAGATGGCGGAAAAACTTGGAGTAACGCAATTGTGGCGATCAAAAATGCCACTAACTTTTCTCCCTCTTTAGCGGTTTATAATGATGTATTGTATTTAGCCTATACGGGCTTAGATCCCCAACTCAATATTCTTTACAGTACCAATGAAGGACAAAGTTGGAGTTCACAGTCTGTCATTGGGCAAACCTCCTCCAATGCCCCCACCCTTGTCACATACCAAGATAAATTACTGGCCTTATTTATCTCTAACGATCCGAGTAGCCGCATACTTTATATCTATTCCGACAATCCCCAGTTTAGTAACTCATGGTCAGGATTATTTGAGGTGACCTATGACAATGGTAGTGCTCCTCAAACTAGTCCCAACGCTGTCAGCGCCACAGTTTTAAATGAAACACTGTACCTTGCTTATCAAACAGGAACAAAAGGTAGCCCTGGCAACGGTATTGATATTACCTCGACGACAGGCACGGATCTTAATAACTTATCGTGGTCTTTAGCTTCGGTACCGGGCGTTAATACTAGCCAAACCCCAGGGCTGACCACAGATGGTACCACCATCTATCTAACGAGCACCCAAAGCCGTGTAGACGAAGATCAACTAATTTACTTAAGCACTTCAACTAATGGCACAGTTTGGACAACCAGCAAAATTTCGGGGACTAGTAACTATGCTCCATCTCCGGTGATTGTCAATAATCAACTCTACTTAGTCAACTCTACTGCCGGCAACGGTTATCAGGTTTTAGAAACGTCTCTACCACCGTTTTCTATTTCTAACAACGGTAGTATTGTCCGTATGTTAGGCGATATTAACGGGGATGGTTTTGCCGATGTTTATTCGGGCGGAGATAATGCCGGAGTAATTATTTTTGGAGACAGCACCAAAGACTTATTGACCGCCGCCAGTGGCAATGATGCCTTAACTATAAATATTCAGAGTGCCGACATTCAAGATGTGGTGGATATTGGGGATTATAACGGCGATGGATTATCAGATTTTGGCATCATAGATAGCAACAATAACTTTTATTTATTGTTGGGCAATATTGACTTTGGTAATCAGAAACAAATAACCCTAGTTGCTGATGCTAACTCCTCTCTACAATTAGCCGGAATCTCTAATGCCTTTGCCATCGCAGATTATAATAATGATGGCTATAGCGACATGTTGTTCTCTGCTAGTGATGGAAAAAATTTAATTTCCTTGGGAAATCAGCTTGGGAAACTAACGAATTTTGATTCAACTAATCTTCCTCCCACAGCGATAGCCTCTGCCACAGGAATAGATATTATAGATATTAATGGCGATGGCGATCGAGAGTTAGCGGTTAATATTCCTAGCAATAGTTTTTCCCTTTATTCTTCCTCCGGTTTATCTCCCATCTCAGTCGCGTTGCCGACAGTGGGCGGGTTACTCCGAGACCCTAACGCTAGTGACTTACAGGATATCGGGGATGTAAATGGGGATGGAATTGACGATTTCGGCTATATTTTGACGGCTTTCGTAGAGAATAACAAACCCAAACTTAATTTTGTTGCGATCTACTACGGCAGTTTAAGTGGTTTAAACAGCAATTCACAGCCTGACATTTTGCTCTCCACCATTGACATCAATACCGATACCAGTCTACCAGCTCAATTGACTAGCTTTGCCCCAGCGGGGGATGTGAATGGAGATGGTTTTGATGATTTGTGGATTGGGGTTCCGGGGACCAATTAACAACAAGGAACGGGCTATGTGGTTTTTGGGGCGGCTTTATCTGCAAACAATGGCAAATTCTTGACGTTAAAAGACCTCACACCAGAGCAAGGATTTTCGGTCACCGGATTGCCTAATTCCCTTGCTGGAGTTTCTCTTGGCGGCGGCGGGGATGTGAATGGGGATGGTTTTGATGACCTCATTATTGGTGCGCCAGGGAATAACGACAACCTCAGTTTTGTCCTCTTTGGTAGCGACTTTAACCAAACGGTGAATCAAACAGGAACTATAGGCGATGATGTTATGCTCGGCACCCCCACTGGGGAAAGCTTTGTGGCAGGGCAGGGTGATGACCAAATCTATACTAATGGAGGTTTAGACGTAGTTTATGCAGGACCAGGGGATGACTTTGTTTCCGTCGCTGATACCTACTTCCGTCGCCTAGATGGCGGGACAGGGTTAGATGTGTTGGAATTACAAGGTTATAACGGACAGAATTGGGATATTACCACCTTGGCACCAGGGGTAAGGCTTAAAAACTTTGAAGTAATTAGTATTCTCGATTATGGTGCGAATACGTTAACCCTCAATGCTTTAACCGTTACTAATTTGTCGAGTAACAACACAGTTGTTGTGCTGATGGATAGTGTCGATAGTCTCGTGTTAAGTAGCGATTTTAGTGCGGCGGGAACTACTTATCAATATGGCGATAAATATTATCAATACACGTCTGACCTCTCAGCGGCGACAGTTTTGGTTAACCAAGCCAAAGCACCCACTTACACTGCCGTAAGCACCAATATTCCAGCACCAATTTTACCGACTTCTAATACAGAAATCAACAACGGTTTATTAAGTGACTTAACTATCAATTCTCAAAATAAAGTTCCAGTTTCAAATCCCAATGCCCCGACTAAACTGCTTGTTTCCAATCCCAAAATTTCAGAGGCAATAGGAGAGGTAGATTTTGTTATTGAGCGGACGGGGGATCTGGACAAGTATGTTTTAGTTAGTTATCTCAGCCAAGATGGTGATGGTAAAGCGGGTAATCGCTATTTACCAGTGGCGGGACAGCTAATCTTTAACCCAGGGGAAACCAGTAAAACAGTCACAGTTCAAATTCCTAATGATGGTATTTACACCGGCGATCGCCAGTTTGGATTATTAGTTTCTTTGTTAGACGAAGGTTTAAGGTTAGGAAACTGGGGGCAGGAGTTTGCCCTAGCTGCTGATGGCAATGGTTCCCAGATCCGCCGTTGGAATTATCTGGCAGGGGAGTTGGAAAATAGCTTAATGGGAGGCATAGTCAATTTTTCCACCACCACTAATGGCGGCCAAACCCAAGCTGATGTCACTGTCGGTGGCATCGGCGAATTTAACGACTTTTTTAATTACAATCCCCTCACGAGAAGTTATGAATCCCTAATGTCTAACAATGTGACCGGGGCCAAATTTAGTTATCTAGATGGTGAAAGTAGTCCCCATGGAGTCAAGCTTGAGCTTCTCGATGGCGATCGGGGAGATGCCGACGGCGTAAGCAATGGCCTGGTGGAAACAAAAGGTTATTTGGGTCGTACCATTCCAGGTTTAATTACCAACAATAATCGGGTTTTCTGGGCTCCCACCAATGCCGATGGCCAGGTACAACTAAGGTTAATTAGCAGTTCTGACCAAAACTATGAACTGGGCTGGATTGTGGTTGATGATCAAAACGGCACAATCAATGGTTTGCAACCTAACGATCCAGGCTATGAAACTGCGGCCCTCGCTCGTAAGCAAATTATTTTTCAGGATCAAGATAGTTCATCTAATAACTCCCTTACCCGTACCCTGGCCCAGGAAAGTTTTACCAATCCCATAGAGCTGGCCAAAACCGAAGAGCAATTTTTTGGAAGTTTGGAAAACTCAAACCTAGAAGCTAATCGTTACTATATGCTCTACAGCCAACAGGGAGGCAAAACAACTTTTTCCATTAATACTTCCCCCACCGTCGAAACCGATAGTCGGGGTTATCATCAATTGAGCTTTGATGGCATCACTGCTGAAATTAGCTCCAAAACTTTGGTTGTACCAGGGATTTTAAATCAAACCGTTGCCGTCGAAGCCTCCATTAGTCGTGCTGGAGCCTATGACAATGCCATTGCCCTCTACCAAGTGGATAGCTTAACTGGGGGATTAGACATTAATGGCGATCGCCAAATTGATCTCAAGCCAGGTGAAATAGGTTACCTCCAGGCCGCTTTAAATCGAGCCCAAAATCCCCTCACCGGAGTAAGTTTAACTGCACCGGATAGTTTCTTTGGCACAACAAAACAAACCATTAACCTATTAGGCAACAATATGTATGGCATGGTGATTATTCCCAACGCCACCATTGCAGAGGTGCTGAACCAAAATCCCGGTAATGATCCCAATCTTGGCCCCGTTGCTCTTTTCTCTTTTAATGAGGCTAACCCCGGTGGTATTAGTCAAATGTCCCGTCTTGGTAGTAACCTTTTTGGCTTTGAAGATATAGTTGGGGGCGGTGATCAGGATTACAATGATGTGATTTTGCAATTTAGTTTTCCAACTTCTAACACCGTAAATTAGAATTTATTCAGTGTTACTTTACGCGCATGGTCAAGCTAAGAATGGACTTAAAAAATTGCCTTGTCAGTAAAGAATCCTTGCTAAAATGAGGAACTCTTCCAAGTTTATCCTCCTTAATCAGGAGCGCTAGGGGGAGACTAACTAGCATTGTCAGAAAAGCAGAGGAGGGGGTAATTAACCACAATTGTCAGATTTTTGAGACACGCTCTAACATAACTTTGCCATGTAACCATAGACGATGAAACTATTATTAAATGAGCAGTTTATTGTCGGTGTTTTATTCAGTTGGGTAGCCGGCTTTGTCGATGCAGCTAGCTTTCTAGGGTTGAATGGTTTATTCACCTCTCACATTACTGGCAATCTGGTCATAGCGGCAACGGAAATAATTGGCGTGGGGGGACAAGCCCTGTGGGTTAGACTTGCAGTCATTCCCGTTTTTATGTTTGCCGTTATCCTTACCACTGTCCTGGCTCGCCGCCATCAACTAAAGCTCAGCCATTTGATTAGTATGGAAACTTTAGTTTTACTGTTATTTACCATAACTGCAATTATTTTGGCTCCAGCCCACCATAAATCAGCCAATAATTTGCCGTTATTTTTGACTGGCTCCCTAGGAGTATTTTCCATGGGAATGCAAAATGCGTTAATGCGGGAATCCCTCGGACATATTGCCCCTACCACCGCCATGACCAATAATTTGACCCAATTCACCATGGATCTAGCATTAATTAGTGGACTACAAGACACCCTTCGCCCAAGGGCATCCTGCCAGGATCTTGATGCTTGCCGCACAAGACTAATAAAATTTGGCAGTGCATTGCTAGGATTTAGTGTCGGTGCTATTTTCGGTGGAGTTTTGACGGCTAAATTGGGTTTATCTTCATTATGCTTACCTTTGGTGTTGATGCTGTGGTTGTCATTAAAAGCTGAACTGATTTTCCGCCATACTGATATGAATGCTGGGTTAAAATAAAATCTGATTCAACCTGCTTAAGCGTGATCAAAGTTTTTAATTAATAAATCTTTTCCAATTTTTTTTCGGTCTAATCTTGCTTATTAAGTCAACTCAATTAGGATTTACGACGGCTAAGTTTTTTGTCTATTTTATTCCCAAATTCAGATGGTAATAACAGCCTTATAAATGCACTTTTGTCTTAGTTTTAAGGTGGTTTGCTATCTGCGTATAATGAAAGTCAGAGGCGGAAACCATAGCTCCCCTCAAAGAGTCGATGCACTATTGCAAACCGTTACTTGCCCTTTGGCGGGATAGTCAAAGACATAACTAAATAACAATGTCCTCCATGTCCCTAAATTTATTGCAATCGAGTCCCTACCAGGTAGGGGGAAGTTTGGCCGCTAACCATCCCAGTTATAGCCAACGGGAGGCAGACCGGGAACTTTTGGCCCAGTTGCGAGGAGGGAAATTTTGCTATGTGTTCAACTGTCGGCAGATGGGCAAATCTAGCCTACGGGTACGTACCATGCATCAACTACAGCAAGATGGGGTGGTGTGTGTTTCCATTGACATCACCAGTTTGGGCACTGAAGCTGACCCACAAAAATGGTATAACGGCATTATTACCCAGCTTTACCTTGGTCTATCTTTGGCGGGCAAAGTGGCCCTCAAACCCTGGTTACGGGAGCGGGAACAACTCAGTCCCATTCAAAAGTTACGGGAATTTGTTGAATCGGTCATTCTTCAAACCATTGGCGATCGCCAGATTGTCATTTTTATTGATGAAATTGATAAGGTGCTGAGCCTGCCCTTTTCCCTGGATGACTTTTTTTCCTACATTCGTTTTTGCTACAACCAACGGGCGGATGATAGGGAATATAATCGCCTCAGCTTTGCCCTCTTTGGGGTAGCTACCCCCTCGGATTTAATTGATAATAAAACCCAAACTCCCTTTAACATTGGCCAAGCCATTGCCCTGACTGGGTTTACCCTCACAGAAGCCCTGCCCCTCAGCGCTGGTTTTGCGGTGGATGAAGGGAGCGCCCAGGCAATTCTCAGGGAAATTTTAGCCTGGACAGGGGGACAACCCTTTTTAACCCAGAAGGTCTGCGAACTAGTGGCCCAAGCTCTGCAAGGGGGGGAGTTGCATTGCCAAGCTGACACCATTCCCACCGCCATCGCCCAGGTGATCGAAGATAAAATCATTCACCACTGGGAATCCAATGACGAACCGGTACATTTTCGCACCATTGGCGATCGCCTTTTGAAGGACGAGGCCCGCAGTGGGCAACTGTTGGGACTGTACCAAGAAATTCTGCATAAAGGTGCCATTCCCGCGGACGATAGCGTCGAACAAACGGTGTTGCGGCTAACGGGGCTGGTGGTCAAAGTGGAAGGGCAATTGCGTCCCTATAACCCCATTTACCAAGCAATTTTTAATGCCCAATGGGTTAGTAAAGAGCTCAATAAACTCCGACCCTACAGCACTAACCTCCAGGCTTGGATCAATTCCAATTACCAAGACTCTTCTCGATTACTACGGGGGGAAGCTCTACGGGAAGCCTTGGCCTGGGCCAGCAGTAAAAACCTCAGTGGGGTGGATTACCGTTACCTCAACGCCAGTCAAAATCAGGAACAGGAAGCTTCCCTGGCCGCCAACCAAATTTTGACCCAGGCCAATGTCAAGGCTAAACGGATGATCAGCTTCGGTATTGTGGTGCTGATGATGTCCCTGGGGGGATCGGCGATCGCCTTAAGCCAGGCTTACTTTGCCACCCTCAAGCAACAACGGAGTCAACAGGGCACAGAACTACAACGCTTAGGTACTAGCGCCCAACGGCAATTCACCTTTGATCAAATTCCGGGTTTGGTGACAGCTTTGGAGGCAGGGCAACAACTCCACCACCTAGTCAAAGCGAATGAAACCCTCAGTCAATATCCCGCCACCAGTCCATTGGTAAGTTTGCAACAAATTCTTAGCCAAATTGCCGAAAAAAATATTCTCACGGGCCATAGGGACGGAGTGACCAGTGTGGCCATTAGTCCCGACAACAATTTAATTGCTTCTGCTTCCCGGGATGCAACAGTGCGCCTTTGGACTCCCCAGGGCCGATTTTTGCGGGAACTGACTGGCCATAAAGACAGTATCTATCGGGTGGATTTCTCCCCCAACGGTAAAGTGATCGCCACCGCCGGCCAGGATCAGATGGTCAAAATTTGGGATCTGGAAGGCAACGTTTTGCAGACCCTAAAGGGCCATCAAGATTCCGTTTATAGCGTCAGTTTCAGCCCCGATGGAGAAACCCTGGCTTCCACCTCCCGGGACCGCACTGTGCGTATTTGGCATTGGCGATCGGGTAAAACCCTAGCTGTGTTGGAGGGGCACACGAAATCCGTGGATGATGCCCAATTTAGTCCCGATGGCCAAACCCTGGTCAGCGTCTGCCGGGATGGGCAAATTCGCCTCTGGGATTTGCAGGGTAATCTCATCCGTCAGTTTGGCTTGCCGGAGGTGGCCTTTTTTGGGGTTAATTGGCACCCCGATGGCAACCTACTGGCTGTGGCGGCGGACGATGGCACTGTGAGACTTTGGAATCTCCAGGGGGAAATTAAAGCCACCCTATTGGGCCACGATGAATTTGTCACCAGGGTGGTCTTCAGCCCCGATGGTAAAGAATTATTTTCTAGCAGCAGTAACGGCAGCATCATTCACTGGTCCACCAGCGGCAAAATGCTGAAAAAGTACCAAGGTTACCCAGAGGCAATTTTTGGTTTAGCCCTAGCCACCAATGGTGCCCTATTGGCGATTGGCTTGGAAAATAACTTGGTTAAGGTCTGGGATATGACCCCAAAGCCCGATTTGGTTAGCCTCAATTTGCCTGGTGTACTCGGGGCTGTGGCGGAGAATGCCAATACCAATACTATTGTGTTGGCAATGGAAAATGAACCCTTAATGTTATTCAATACGGCAGACCAAAGCCGCCGGACTTTACCAAATACTAGCAAAAATGTTAATCGCCTCCAGTTCAGTGTTGATGGCCAATGGTTGCTGGGGCAACGGGGTCGGCAATGGCAACTGTGGCAACTCCAGGCCAAGCCTCAATTGGCCAAAGCCTGGACGGCGGATATTGGCCGTGTTTACGATGTGGACCTACGCACCACCCCCACATCCCCCCAATGGGCGATCGCCGTGGCCACCGGTAGCGGAGAAGTGCAACTCTGGCAGGGGGCAAACAACAAAAATCCTAGTGGGAACCACGCCCAAGGGGATAGCAATAGCAACCCCAGTAATGCCATTGAATTGCATGGCCCCATTGCCCTGGCCCTGGGCAACCCCATGCAACGAAAAGAACCCATCCGCAGTGTTAGCCTCCACCCGACCTTACCCCAACTGGCCGCCGGGGATGAGCAGGGTAATCTCACCCTCTGGAATTTTGATGGCACCCTAATTAAAAGCATTGTGGCCCACGGCGATCGCCTCAATCAACTGCAATACAGCCCCAACGGTAAATACCTATTAAGTGCTGGTCGGGAGGGCACCGCCAAAATTTGGAGTGTGGAGGGGGAATTGTTACACACCCTAAAAAGTGACCCCCTACCCATTGATCAGATTGCCATCAGTCCCGACAGGCAATGGATCGCCACCGCTGCCAGTGATGGCATGGTCAGACTTTGGGACCAGCAGGGTAACCTCCGAGGGGAATTTACCAGTACATCGGGATCATTATTAGGGCTAGGGTTTAATCGGGAAGGCCAATGGTTACTGGCCGTGGCCCAAAACGGTGATCTGCAAAGTTGGCCCGTAACTCCGGAGAAGGAGCGGCTCCGCCAACTAGTGGAGCAGGGTTGTAGCTGGTTGACGGATTATCTGGCCACCGAGAAACAACCAGCCCAGACCTATTCCCTGGAATTTTGCCAGTCAACGGAAAATTGAAGGGCAGTTTTGTCAACAGAAGAAATACAAACTTAACAATAATTAATGGAGAAATGTTTAGTTGTCTTTTCTACTTTGACAACGTTTTGTAACGGAGATTTATCCTGCCTACAAAAGCCATGTAAAAATTAGAATTAGTTGGGATTTTTAAAGTAACACTGATTAAGCTTTGTACTGGCTACAAAGTGGGTCAGCCGTTGGTTGAATTTTCCCCATTTAGGAAAATAGCCAGTGGTTATTCAGAATCACTCAACACCGTGAACCCAGGGCAAGGCTCTTGTTTTTCACCGCATTTACCCGTTTTATCCTGAATCCTTTTCTAACCCATAGATGGGTTGCCTGCCAAGCCAAACTGATTTTTTTACCATACCCAAGGGGATGTCGTCCATGGTTTTAACTTCCATTAGTACATCAAACACTCCGGCCCAGGTCAAAGGATCTAACTTGTTGGAACATAGTTTAAGAAAGGTTCATCCCAACAAACACCACCACTATCAAGTGGTGGACTTCTTTTGTTTTCAAATGAATTCTGGTTCCATTGTGGACTGGAATAATTGCCGTAACGTTCTTACCAGCGAAGATTTTATCGTTGGCTTAATTGACGGTTTGCAAGAGGAAGTGGGCAACGCCTCCAGTGTGGTCATGTACAACATCGGGAAAGAGTGGGGTCATTACGATGCTGAGTTTTTTAATCAATGGTTCCTGACCGAATTTGGTTACACCAGTTCTTTGAGCGAGCTCAATCTTAACTATGTGCTGGAAGGTTGGTGGTGGCCCTTCACTGCCCAGGGCTGGGGGAACTGGGCCATTGACTTAAGTGAGCAAAAAAACGGTTTTCTGTTTGTGGACATTTTCGACTCCGCCGTGGCCCGCACCTTGGGAGATGTGGGTAAACCAGTCTGTCATATTTACGCTGGCCTGTTGGCAGGGTTCTTCAGTCGCCTGGTGAAAAAGTCCCTCAACTGCATTGAAATTCAGTGCTACGCCATGGGGGAAACCTATTGCAAGTTTCTAATCGGCAAACAGGACCGCATTGATGCGGCCACCTTCTGGCAAAACGAAGGGGCCAATGCCAATGACATTGCCACCAAGCTGGTTAAGGGAGAGTACCTCAAATGATCCATCCAGCCCAATGGGCCCAGATGAAAGTGGGGGATTTTTTCCGGGGTTACAACTGGCAGGGCTCCCCCCGGGTGTTGGAGTCTTCGGTGACGGAGGAAAGCCTAGATAACT
>NZ_JADEWJ010000065.1:0-15806 GCF_015207725.1 Synechocystis sp. LEGE 06083 | reverse complement strand
TGCTTTTACGTTCAAAATGAAGCGAAAGTGCGGGGTTTGAAGCGTTGGGATGCCGCCATTGATCCGCCACCGGATTTAGCCCTGGAAGTGGATCTCACTTCCCGCACCTATTTAGACATTTATGCCCAGTTAGGAGTGCCGGAGGTGTGGCGTTTTAAGCACCGACAATTGGAAATTCATTGCCTGGAACAGGGAAAATATCAAGAGCAACAATTTAGCCGAATTTTTCCTAGCTTTCCCCTCAAGGAAATTATTCCTGCCTATCTAAAACGTATTGACGATGAGGGCCGCAACAAAACCATCAAGGCTTTCCGGACTTGGGTAAGGTCCCAGATTGATGCTAAGAATTAGGGGTTGGCGATCGCCGTAAGGAAGTTAATGATTGAGCAAATGTTTTTAGGACAATTTCAGTCCCCCGGGCCGGTGATGTTCCAAGTGGGGAGCTTTGCCCTGCGCTGGTACGGATTTTTGATTGCCAGTGCCGTTATTATCGGCCTGAACCTATGCCAATGGTTGGGGCCAAAAAGGGGGATCAACCCTGATTTATTCAATGACTTAGTTATTTGGCTGGTGGTAGCGGCCATTCCTTCCGCTCGTTTGTATTATGTTTTGTTTGAGTGGCCCCGCTATGCTCAAGATTGGCTGAATATCTTTGCCATTTGGCAAGGAGGCATTGCCATCCATGGTGCCCTCATTGGTGGCAGTTTAGCTTTACTATTATTCAGTCGCCGCCATCATCTGTCCTTTTGGAATCTACTCGATGTGCTCACCCCGGCAGTTATTCTTGGCCAGGCGATCGGGCGCTGGGGTAATTTTTTCAACTCGGAAGCGTTTGGTGCGCCCACTAATTTGCCATGGAAGTTGTATATTCCCTTTGCTAATCGCCCCCCGAATTTAACCAACTATGCCTATTTTCACCCCACCTTCCTATACGAATCCCTCTGGAATTTAGGCATTTTTGCCATATTAATAACTTTATTTTTTTATAGTCTGCGACATCCTGAAAAAATCAAAACCGGTACGGTAGCCTGTGCTTATTTAATTGGTTATAGCCTTGGTCGAGTATGGATTGAAGGTCTAAGGCTAGACAGTTTAATGTTTGGTCCATTAAGGGTGGCCCAAGTAGTCAGTCTTGCGTTAGTTTTGCTAGGTTCCATCGGTCTTTTCTGGCTATATGGCCTGGGAAAAAATTTACCAGATTGGTCGGAGCAGAAGCTGGCAAAAAACTAATTTATCTCCCCTAGATAAATCAAATTAATCAAAAAAACTAGGATTAATTTTAGGATTAATTTTATGAAAAAAGCAATTAATTACTGGGTAGAAAAATTAGCCCTACTGCCCCATCCTGAAGGAGGATTTTATAAAGAAACTTATCGATCGCCAGTGCAGGGCAATTTTCATGGTTTCGATGGGGATAGGAATGTAGTCACAGGCATTTATTTTTTATTGACTAAGGATAATTTCTCCGCTTTCCACAGAATCAAATCCGATGAAATGTGGCACTTCTATGCCGGTGATAGCTTGGAAATTTATTGGTTTTCGCCCCAAGGAGAATTGGCAGTGATCAACCTGGGCTTGGACTTGGAAAAAGGAGAAGCACCCCAAGCCGTAGTTCCCCGGGATTGTTGGTTTGCCTCCAGGGTCAAACAGGGGGGAGATTATGCCCTGGTCGGTTGCACCGTTGCCCCCGGATTTGATTTTCAGGACTTTGAGTTGGCCAACAGGGAAGATTTGCTAAATATCTATCCCCGATCCGCTGAAATTATCAACCAACTAACTAGGCAGTAGTTGGGGAGGCTGGGCTTAATTGTTGGCGGGCCCGCTGGAAAAATCCTTGCAATACAGCCCGACGCTGATTTTGCTCAAAGGTTTGTTTGACCACTGCGGTCAGCTTTTGCCAATCCCATTGGGGTTCACTCAGGTCAGGACTTTGACTTTCGAGGAAAGTGATCAAGCTCAAGCCAGCAATGCGGGTCAAGTAAGCGGCGCTCAGTCCTTGTAGGGCACCACCGGCTAAGTAAGTGAGGGGTTGACTTTTTAACAGTGCCCCCAGGGCTTGGGTGGATAGTTCCACCATACCTAGTTTGATCAGAATTGCCCCCATCTCTTTGGCTACCGTTTGGGCCTGGGACAGGGAAATTTTTTGATGGTACAGTTCCCCCAGGTCCCAGACCAGTTGACCATTGATGGCGATCGCCGTCAGCAGATCTAGATTGGCCACAGGATTAACCAAGGCTGTGCCGGCGGCTAACCATTGGGCCTGGTCTACCAAGGGAAGGGCTAGGGTGCGACGATTTTCCCGCCACCGTTCCTCCACTTTTTGGCTAATGGCCTGACATCGACGCCATTGTTGACCCAGAACCAGGGATTCCCATTGCTCTGCGGCCCGTTGTTGGAGTTGGGAGATTAAATTCCCTAGGTCGGGGGGAGGCGTTTCCTGATCATTTTCCCATTGGCCATCGGCTAAATAACGACGAATTTGGATCGCCTGGGGGGCAGCACTAATGGGGATAACCGGGTTGGGATTACCCAATTGATTAACTTGATGCTGCAGTTGGTCCCAGAGGGTTTGACGGTCGCCGATCGGGTAAATATCCTGCTTATTAAATAACAATTGCCAATGGTGATGGTGGGTTTGTAAAAACTCCAACACCTGCCACTGGGCGCTGGTCAAATCTCCAGTGGTCAGTACTAATACCCAGTGGGCATCCGCCATGGACTGGGCCATGGTTTCCGGGGGAGTTTCCGCGGCCACCACCTGCCAATTGAGAATTAGGGGTTTTTCTTCCTCCCCTGGGGTGAGTTGGGAAGGTAGTAGGTCCAATAAACTAGTTTTGCCACTGCGTTTTTCCCCCAGGACAATACCGTTCAATGCCTGGGGTTGGGGAGCCGGTTGTTGTAATGCTTGGAGTTCCTGGGCTAAATCTTCCAATGCCAAATCCGGAGCTTGGGACTGACGGCGGGCCAACAACTTTTCCCCATTGGCGATCGCCGTTTGCAAAACCTCTGGAGTTAACGCAGGCCTCTGCTCCGGGGAGACTTGATAACGCCGCCGCCAGCGCCAGATGACCAATCCCAAACCAGATAAAATCCATAATCCCCATTGATCCCACGGTTGTGCGGCACTGTGGGTAGCAGACCAAAGCCCCAGTAGGGCTGATAGGCCAATTCCTCCTACTACGAGAGGCTTTTTCAACACAGTCTTAAACCCCGTTTTTAAACCTGGTTGCCCCATGGCTTCCCTTCCCCTTCAAGCTAATCCAACTAGGCCGAATAACCCAGCAAACTAACCTGGATTTTGGCTGATCCCATCCTACCGGAATCAGGGGAAGAACGGTTGCTTTTGCCACAGACCTTCCCACTCCTCCACGGCGATCGGCGGACTAAATAAATAGCCTTGGCCGTAGTCACATCCTTCCAGGCGGAGAAAGTCCCATTGTGCAGGAGTTTCAATGCCTTCCGCAATCACTTCTAGCTCCAAATGATGAGCCATGGCAATAATAGCCCTTACCAAACCGACGGTATTTTGATCGTCAGGCAGTAGTTCGACGAAGCAACGATCAATTTTGAGGGAACTAAAATCGAATTTACGCAGATAGTTTAAAGAGCTATAACCTGTACCAAAATCATCTAAAGAAAGACTGATATTTTCCTCTTTTAAATCACTTAAATTCTTCAATAGATCGCCATTTTCTTCCAGAATTAAATTTTCTGTAATTTCCAACTCTAGCCACTCCGGACGCACCTGATAGCGTTGTAAAAATTCTCGCAAAATACTGACAAAATAGCCATCTTTTAACTGCCGGGGTGAAACATTAACGGACAACCAAAAAAGCTTATCCCCCAGAGGTATATGCCAATGGGCCACCTGGCGACAGGCATTATCCAACAACCATTCCCCCAACTCCACAATTAAACCCAGCTCCTCCGCAATGGGAATGAATTGGTCCGGGGGCACGGCTCCCAGCCGTCCATTTTGCCAACGCATCAAGGCTTCAGCTCCAGCAATTTCCCCCGACTTGAGGTTAACAATGGGCTGATAAAAAATCTTAAACTCCTGACGGGCCAGGCCCTGCCGTAATTCGGACTCCATAACAATCCTCTTTTGGGCCGCCTGATTCATGTGGGGAGTGAAGAAGCGAAACATATTGCGCCCAGCCAATTTGGCTGCATACATGGCCGTGTCGGCATTGCGTAGTAACGTATCTGCCTGGAAGCCGTCGTCGGGAAACACCGTGATGCCAATGCTGCCATGGACAAAAAATTCCATTCCCTGCAAATTGACCGGTTGCCGCATTACCCCCAATAACCGTTGGGCGATCGCCGTTAATCTGCGGCTATGGGCAACTTGGTCGACAATAATTAAAAATTCATCTCCCCCCAAGCGAGCCACTGTGTCGGTTTGGCGTAGGGCCCGCTGTAATCTTTCTGATACTTCCACCAAAAGTTGGTCCCCGGCATTGTGGCCGAGGGTATCATTCACCTTTTTGAAATTGTCCAAATCCAGAAACATTAAGCCGACCAAATGCTTATGGCGCAGGGCAGATTCGATCGCCTGCTGGAGACAATCCTTAGCCAAAATACGGTTAGGCAGTCCAGTTAAATGGTCATAGTGGGCCTGGTGAAAGAGGGCCGCTGCCTGTTGTTTTTCCTTGGTGATATCTTCTTTAACCGCCACGTAATGGGTAATAATGCCCTGCTGATTGCAAATGGGAGAAATGGAAGCCCTTTCCCAATACAATTCACCATTTTTTCTGCGGTTGTGAAACTCCCCATGCCAAGGGCGACCGGAAGCCAAAGTGCGCCACATTAGTTCATAATCGTCTTTGGTTTTATCACCGGATTTTAAAATTCTGGGGTTGCATCCCACCACTTCTTCTGAGCTATAACCAGAAACTTCCTCAAATTTAGGATTTACATAGGTGATATTGCCTTCAACATCGGTAATCACAATGGAAGCTGGACTTTGTTCACAGGCTTGGGAAAGAATTTTTAACTGCTTTTCCGCCTTTCTGCGTTCAGTAATGTCCCGCATCACAAATAGCAAACAATTTACCTGATTGAATTCTATGGGTTCCCCAGACAGCAACATTGTGCGGATTTGTTGCTGGTAATCACAAACTTCTACCTCCCAGTTATTAAACTTGACCTCACTATCCTGCTGCCATAACAATAAGTCCCGTAGAAATCGCTGCCGCTGCTGTTCATCCACCCAGAAATTAAATTGTTGATGAATCACTCCCACCAGTTCTTGTTTGACTAAACCAAAAAAATCACAAAACTGCTGATTAACATCCATGATGCAACCACTACTGCGACCATAGATAAAAATAGGGTCAGGATTTTGATTAAAAGCCACAGAAAAATTAATTTCTGATTGCATTAAGGCGGTTTGAGTTCGTTCATTTTTTTGAATTTGTTCTTCTAGCTGCTGATTCTTTTCTGTCAGAGCTTGATTTGCTTGGTATAGCTTCAGCTGTAGTTGTAAACGAGTTAATATTTCTGCTTGCTGAAATGGTTTATGGATGTAATCCACTGCCCCCAATTCTAAACCTTTGACAATGCTTTCTTGGTCAGTCAAAGCGGAGAGAAAAATAACTGGAATTTTGGCAGTGGTGGGGGTTTCTTTGAGGCGACGACAAACCTCAAAGCCATCCATTCCGGGCATCATAATATCGAGAATAATGATGTCAGGCTGCACCTGAAAAATTTTCTGGATGGCCGTTGCGCCCTCTTCTGCGGTGAATACTCGCCAACCCAAGCTCTCGATAAAACGGCGGAGAACTTTAAGGTTCAAGGGGCTATCGTCAATGGCAAAAACAGTGGTAGTTTGGGGGGAGGACATTGACGTCTCGGGGATAGGCTAAAAATTAATTCTGTTCAATCTGGGGATAATGCCAGTGGAGTGTCCCCTAACCCTAAACAAATTCTAGCAACTACAGTGAAGCTCTATGCTATTCTCCGAGAATATGTAGCCCTAAATTTTCCATTGAATCGATAGTTGAACTGCGCTAGGATTGGCGCTGTAGCTAACTCTAATTAACCGTGTTGGGGTTACCATTTTCCTTTATTAAGTTCCATGGCCGTTGCTTCTCTGCCTTTTTTGCCTCAGCATTTCCCCCACAGCTCTAGCTGTTCCGTCAAAGATTTACCTCCCCAGCAACAAATGGCGATCGCCCAGGCTTTGGCCGAGCCGGAACATGCCCCTAGTCATTGGGTGGCTCCAGAGAGTCAGCAAGAGTTGCAATCCCTATTGGGTGAGTGCCATCAAAACAATTGGCCAATTATTCCCTGTGGCAACCAAAGTAAACTCGCTTGGGGCGGTTTGGCTAAGCCGGTGCAGTTACTGGTGAGCAGTGGTCGTTTGAATAGCATTGTTGACCATGCGGTGGCAGATTTGACCGTGACGGTGGAAGCGGGGGTAAAACTCAAGGATTTGCAGGCTATATTGCAACCCCATCAGCAATTTTTGCCCCTCAATCCCCTCTACCATGACCAAGCAACGGTGGGCGGCATTATGGCCACAGGTTGTGCCGGGCCTTGGCAACAGCGTTACGGTGGAGTGCGGGATTTGGTGCTGGGTTTCTCCTTTGTCCGGTGGGATGGACAACTCGCTAAGGCCGGCGGCAGGGTGGTTAAAAATGTGGCTGGTTATGACCTGATGAAACTTTTCATTGGTTCCTACGGCACGTTGGGTTTTATTTCCCAAATCACGTTTCGTCTTTATCCCCTACCTTCCCATTCCCAAACCGTTTTTTTGACTAGTAATGGGGCCCGGCTGACCGAACTCAGTCAAGCCCTCCGGCGATCGGGACTGGCCCCCACCGCGGCTCTGATCTGTTCCCAGGGTCTAGTGGGAGAATTAAACCTTGGGAAAGAATTGGGTTTACTCATCCGTTTCCAAAACCTCGAGCCGGTGGTGCAAGCCCAGGTCGGTGAGGTGGAAAAACTTGCCCAAGCCCTCACCCTAGAAAGCCAATCCTTTGCACATCAGGAGGAAATTGAACTCTGGCAACGGTGGGAAAATGCCATGGCAGGGCAAAACATTATGGGCCCCATACTCTGTAAGTTTGGCCTCTTGCCCGCTAAAGCGGTGGAGTTTCTGCAACAGTTGCCGGGATTGGGACACGTACAGTTGGGCAATGGCATTGGTTGGGTCCGTTTTAGCCAGCTTGACCGGGAAGAATTACGCCAGCACAGACAAATTTGTCAAAATTATGGGGGTTACCTAACGCTACTAGAAGCACCTCCCGCATACAAAAAACACTGTGACATTTGGGGCCAGAGTGGCCATGGTTTAGCTATGATGGGCCGCCTAAAAAATCAGTTTGACCCCCCCAATCTTTTTAGTCCTGGCCGCTTTGTTGGCGGTTTTTAGCCATTGAAAATTGCAGTTCGATAAAGTTTACTTCATACTTCATTCCCGCAGAAAGGATAGCTCAGACCTTAACTGGCACAACGAAAACCGACTAAAACTTGCCTAATCCAGGGATGGTACCAATTGCGGAAGCTAGCCCTCAAGCCCCAACTGCGGGTAGCCCAACTGCCGCCCCGCATCACCCGATGTTCCCCATCAAAATAGACCTGGGAGTAACCCCGATAGGGATAGGGTTGAAAATTTTTGTAGGGTTCAAAAGTAGAAGCAGTCCATTCCCAGACGTTGCCCAACAGGTCATAACAGCCCGCTTGATTAAGACCCTGGTCATAATAATTGACAGGGGTAGTTTGCCCATGGTGATTATTAAAGTTACATAGCTCCAGGCTGGGCAAGGCTTCTCCCCAGGGATAGGTGCTGGAGTGATGCTCCCCAGACCAACGGGCCGCCCTTTCCCATTCCTGCTCTGTAGGTAAGCGTTTACCAACAAAGTGGGCATAGGCCTCTGCTTCGTAGGCACTGACTCCGTAGACGGGATGATCCTGGGTTTTACTTTCGGGTTGCCAATAAAGCGGTGCTGTAATGTTGGCCGTTGATCGCCATTGCCAACCGGCCTCTGTCCAGTATTTGCTTTGTTGATAACCACCACCATCGATGAATTGTTGGTATTGGGCTTGGGTAACAGGGTATTTATCTAGCCAGAATTGTTCCACTTCGACCCCATGGGCAGGGCGTTCGTTGTCCTGGGCCCAGATTTGTTCGCTACCTTGGCAAAAGGCTCCGGCGGGAATGGCCACCATGGCCGCTTCCAAAGGCGATTTTTGGGAGTCAGTGGAGTAATGAGGTTGATCAACCCCTAGGTCAATGCCAGCTAAATGGCTGAGAAAACTTATGGTTTCGCTATGTTGAACTTCGTGCTGTAGGAGCCACCACCATAATCTTGTCTTACCCTGATCCCAAGGAGACGGGGCAGATTGCCATACCCGTTCCACAGCCGCTCTCACGTCCCCTAAATATTGCTCAATGGCGTCCCGGTCGGGCAAAGCGCAACGCTGGGCTTTGGGCAAACCATCGGCTCGGAATAACTTTTGGTAAGCTGGGCCATGGAACCGTTCCCGTTCTGGCTCCGGCAATAGCCACAGGGCTTCGGTAAAAGCGATGTGACCAAAGTGCCAATCAATGGGGCTAAAATCTGGGTGCCATTGGCGATCGCCTAAGGCCGGGGGAATGCGATGCAACAGGCGGAGGGTTTCTTGACGACACCGCTCCATTGCTTGCCCAATAGTTTCAATGTTTTCAACCACAGTGCTGAGGGAAAGCCGACTAATCGGCCATGGTTGATGGTTGGTTAATAATTTCTACCCGGGAAGTGAGGAAACGATCCATCCAACTTTCTAGGTAAGCCCGGTTAGCCTCCTGTTCCTGGGGATTATCGGTCTCCAGGGGGTGGGGGGCCAAACCACGGATGGCGGCGGTGGTGACACAAAACATGGATTTTTGAAAAGTTTCACAAATTTGCACCAGTAAATCCCCTTCCTGCCTTAGGGATGCCTGATAAATCTGCCGGAGATAGTCCGGCAAAAAGTGGCGCATGTCCTGCATGAGCAAGGTGGGGGGGATGCCGGCTCCACCAACGGGGAGGGGATCGGCATAGAGGGCTCCATAGGTAAATAGGCTTTGGTCCGGGGGAATTTGTCCTGCCTGGGCGTTATAGGAAATGGTGCCAGGGAAGGGAGTACCCCGGAAAAACACTGCCTCCACATAGGGCACGGCGGTTTCCATCAAAAAAGCTAAATTGGCACTGGGGGGCAAAACATCATAGCTAGTTCCCCCCAACTCCACCCGATAAACAATGGGACGGGCAGCATCGGCCACTAAACCGTCTTGGATATGTTGCACCACAGCGGGAATGGTTTTAATTTCTCCCCGGTCATAGCGGTCAGATAAATTAAAAAAGATATCCGCCATTACCCGCCAGAATTGACCCAGGGCGGAATAGTAGGCCATCATCCGCATTTGTTCAGGCAAAAATTCGGGAAAAATTTGATTAAGCAGTTGCACAAAGGGATTACCTTTGATTTTCGCTTTAATTAATTTTTTAACGTTGACTTTGAACTCCGCACCATCTAGGTATTCATCCAATTTCCCCCCCCCATGCCACATCATCGCTTTCATGCAATATTCTGCATATTCGTAGTTAATGCGATTGTGCCACCAATGTTTCAGTAGGCGATCGCCGTTGATATTGCCGTTGAAATATTTAAAAAAGGGAAATAACTTCAGATACTGGGTATGGGCAATGTGTTGCAGATTGATGGAATAGGCATCGAGGATAACGCCATAGCTTTTGAGAATGCCCACCACTTCCAGCGTGTTCTCCGGCGAATCCGCCAACAGGGCCTGCCCGGCCTCTAGGTTTTGAATATATTCTCTGAGGGGATGACGGGATGGAACGAGGGTGGTTTGGGTCATAACTTCAGGACTATGGTTTCGATGCAGAAGCTCATAATAGCGCCCATTATCCCAGCAATCCAGGCCAGAATGCGAGGGGACGAGGAAATTTCTTCACGCTTAATCCCGTCTCCTCCTAGAAAACATGGCCAACGTCCCCAAATCCATGGAAATCGACAACTAACCGCCAAATAAGAGGGTTTGGATTTCCTGCAACTGGGGCTTCATCACATCCAACTGGTCCTGCAGGGGCTGCAGAGCCGCCCTCAACAAACGAGCCTGGGCTTCCAGTGCCGCCGTCTGCTTTTGTAGATCCTCCACTTCCTGGCGATCGTGTTCAAAATTATTCTTTTTCCCCTGGTACTGCTGGTCGAGGTTGGCAATCATCGTTTCAATTTCCCCTAAACCCTGCTTAGTGGACTGCAAATCCTGTTCCAACTTGGTTTTTTCTCCCTGGAGTTTATGCTTGCGCTCCTCCAATTGTTGGATAACTGGATCCAAGTCAATGTTGGGAATACTGTCGTCAATTTCCACAATGCCCTGACGGCGACGGAGAATTTTTAAGTGTTGCAACAACACTTCCTGCCGTTCCTTGAGGTTGCGGCGCTGGCCAATTAGGGTTTCGTCCAGCATCCGCTTCCTTTCCTGTTCTTCGTTCAACTCCTCCTCAATGGTTAGGCGACTGTACTCATCGGCGGCGTCTAGGCGGGCCTGGATGGCATCCACTTCTTCGCACTGTAGGGTCAACTCTTCTTCTTGGTCATTAACAAAGCGGGCCAGTTTTTGCATATCCGTTTGCAATGCTTTAACTGTTTCTTCCAGTTCCCCCAGGGGCAATTGCTCCAGGTGTTGCACGTCAATTTGATGATCTTTATTAACGCTCATCGCGCCGGTGGCCAGCCGATAGAGATTGGTTTGTAAGCTTTCAGCGGCTCCAATTTCAGCTTTCAACTGGGCTAAGAGCTTTTGCCCATTCACCACCCCCTGCTGCTCCACCGTCAATTGCACTTTGGCTTTGGTCAACTCTTGGGCAATGGCATCTAATTCCTGCCCATGGATGGCCAATAATTCCTGTTTTTGCTGGATTAATGCCTGGTTCCTCCCCAATTCTTGTTCAGCATTAGTGACTACCTGCCAATGGTCATTGAAGACCTGTTGCTGTTGCTCGGCGCTTTGTTGGGCATTGGCCGAAGCTTTGAATAAAGCAGGAATGGCCTCGGGGTAAGCCCCCAAGCGCTGGAGGATGCCCTGTAACACTTCCCGATTTTCAGCACTATTTTCGAGCAAATTGCCAAACTGTTGTTGGAGTTCGGCCAGTTGCTCCCTTTGCCCTTCCAATTTTTGTCGGGCTAGCTCCACCTCGTATTTTTGCTGTTCTACCTGGGCAAGTTGATTGGCCCGGTCTTCAACTTCCGATTCCTTGGCTTCAATTTCCATTTCCCGCTGGCTCAGTTCCTGGAACTGAAAGGTGAGGGATTCTCGCCAACGTTCAATTTCGCTTTGTTGTTCTTTGAGTTTTTCCGAGAGGCGGGAGAGTTTTTGCAGTTGCCGCACTAACTCCGGCGCCGCCACTTCTGGAGTTCCTTGCAGGGCACGACTATTACTCAGGTTTAGAATCCAAAGGGTTCCCTCCCTGGCTTCTCCCATGTCGTCGGTTTGGAAGTTTTCTTCGTTAGGCAGGGCACTCCAGGTCTGATCGCTGTGCTGACAGGCCAGAAGTTTAAACTCGGTTTTGTAACCGCCTAAAAAGTTTTTGGTTTGTTTCTTAATTTCAGCCAGATAGAGCACAAGTCGTTGTCCTGATCAGTGGAGACGATTTTGTCGGGAAAGTTCTCGCTTTATTCTAATCTTAAGCTCGCCAGTGGGCAGGGCCACAGAAATTTTTTTAGCCTACCTCCGCAGTAATTGGGCGAAAATCTGACCGCACTGCTTCTATTCTGCCTCCAGCCAGGCAAAAATTGTCAAAAAAAAGGAGGTGAAGGAGATTTTCCCTCGCCTGCCGTTCGTGATAAGTGGTAAAAGACCAAGCGGATGGTCCGCTAGCGGGGAGTAATTACCGGTTCATAAATCAACCAGTGCCCTTAGCCAACGGACTTTTTTTGCCTAGTCCCTACAGTCATCGTCCCTGTCGCCGGGGCATTTGCCGTTATAAACAACGGTATGTTCCTCGAGACTAGAAAAAGCCGCCGTTGCCGCCGTTTCCAGGCCGATGATCATCACTAGGGCGATCGCCAAGGGACCGGCCCAAGAGCGCATCGCCCGACGGACAGATTTGTGGGGTTTGGGATGCTGTAATTTCATCAGCTTCTCTCCTTGACACGTCCTAACACACCGAGACCAAATTAGAGCTTGACTGCTCTACTACCACCATAGGCGTCCCCCCCAAGGCATGTCAGTCCCATCTTTAGGGGGATGAACATGGAAAAAAGTGGAATAGGGCAAAGTCACTGACGATTCTTTTTGCTACTGTTAACCACTGATTAGTGGGGTTAATTGCCCCGGTGCTTGGTTTGGGGTTAGGCACGCTATGGCAGTTGTGGTGACGGAGCAAGCTGGTTTTTGAGCTATCCTTGGGAAGTGCAACCGCCTAGGCAGGGGAGTTGGATCTGGATGCTACGTCGCATGAGTCAATTGGCGATCGCCATGGTTTTAGCTTTGGGGTTAATATCCCTGGCGTTATTGACCATCCAAAATGTCACCCCGGTGGCCCTGAGCTTTTTAACATTGCAATCCATTGAGATGCCGGTGGGTTTGCTGTTGGTGTTTGCCGTAGCCGGGGGATTGGTGGTGGGCAGTTTGTTGGTCCCGTTGTCCGGTGGTAGTCGGCGGCGGGGTATACCTTCCCAACAACAATTAGACCGGGAATTCGATTTTGACGATCTTGTATGAATCCCTTATTGCAATGGTTGGGGGCCATGCCAGCTTCTTTACGATCGCCATTGGCAATTATTTTAGGCGCCATACCAGGGGCTTTGGCCCGCTACTATGCCACTATTTTTCTGGCTAGAATTTTTGGCAATGATTTACCCTATGCCACTTTTTTAATTAATTTTTCCGGTTGTGTGGGTATGGGGTTAGTGGTGACCTTGGCGACCCAGCCTGCTTTACTGTCCCCGGATTTAAGGTTACTTTTAGCGGTGGGATTTTTGGGCTCTTACACAACCTTTTCTACTTATGCCTTGGAGGTAACTTCCCTCTGGCGTACGGGACAGTTGGCCGAGGGCATACTCTACGGTTTAGGAAGTCTGGTGATCGGGGCGATCGGTGTATTGCTGGGCAGTTTAATTGCCCATCGCCTTAGCATCTAGGATTACTGACTTGTTCAACGTTGTCCTGTGGCTAGTTGGGGTCTGCGACCCAGCAAACCAGTCATCAAACGCAGGGCCAGTTTTTTCGCCGGGGGCACTAGGCGCAACACTTCTAAGCCCAATCTCCTCAAGGCGATCGCCGGTGGCCAATGACTAGAAAAGAAACGATCCAGCAGGTCGGTGAAACCGAGAATGAGCCAATTTTCCGGTTTGCGCCAATGTTCATAGCGTTTGAGCACGGCTAGGGAACCCCAATCCTCCCCTTGATTATGGGCGGTGGCAATGACCTGGGCCAACGCTGCCCCATCCCGGATGCCCAGATTTAACCCCTGACCCCCCACCGGATGACAACAGTGGGCCGCATCCCCTACCAAAGCTAAACGGGGTTGCACATAGCAATCGCTCTGCATTAGTTGCACTGGAAATAAACGACGGGCATTGACCAAACGAAATTCCCCTAGGCGATCGCCAATGCGTTGACGCAATTCCCCAATAAAATCTGCTTCCGGTAGGTTAATTAGGCTATGGGCTTTATGGTGGGGCATAGTCCAGACAACCTGGGCCCGATCGCCGGGTAGGGGCAAAATCCCCATGGGGCCAGTGTCACAAAAACGCTCAAAGGCGGTGGTATTGTCGGGGGCTTGGTGCTGAATGGTGAAAGCCACACAGGATTGCCAATATTTCCAACCCTTCGTTTTAATGCCGGCCAGGGAACGAATGCGGGAACGGGCCCCATCCGCCGCTACCAACAATTTGGTTTGTAGGGTGATTTCCTTGTCTTCCTGTTGGAGGGTGACCTGTTTGTGCTTTTCTCCCTCCGTAAAACCGATCAGCTCAGCAGGACGAAACCAGGTAATGCGGGGACATTGCTCTACACAATTTTCCAACGCCTGCAGAATGATTGGATGTTCCGCCACATGCCCCAGGGCCAATTCATTGACATCTTCCTTAGTAAAAGGGACAGTGCCTTGATAGTCGTTATCGGAAATTTGGATGCGGTCGAAATGGCCGATGGAGTCTTTAATATTTTCCCAGACCCCCAGCCCCGCTAAAATTTTGCCCGACAGCAGGGAAATAGCATAGGCTTGGGGCTTAGTAAGGGCCTGCTCCTTGGGTAACGCTTCGATAATGGCAATTTTTAGCCCCGTATGGCGCAAACCCGCCGCTAATACCAGCCCCACAACACCTCCCCCGGCGATCGCCACATCGAATTGGTTATCAGTTATGGAAGGGGCTACGGAATTCATAGAGAAAGCATTGGGACAATTTAGTGTCGTCGTCAATGGCAGTGAAACACTTCCAGGGCAAGGCATTGACCCCCATGGTTGACAACGATAATTGTGTCTAATTGTAACGCTGTTTCCCTTCCCTGTCCGGGGAGACGGGGAGTTGACAGAAAGTTGAGCAGGGTTGTTACCGGGACTGACCTGGCAATTTTTATTCCCAATCAACCTTGGAGCTGAGATATAGGCAAAAACTAACTACGGCCAACCCCCAGGTAACGGAATCCAGCTTCTTGCAATTTTTCCTTATCCAGGAAATTACGACCATCAATGATCACCGCCTGGTGCATACGGCTGGCCAGGGCCGGAAAATCCAGTTTTAAAAACTCCTGCCATTCCGTCACCAAAATTAGGGCATCACACTGGTCTGCCAACATAGCTGGGGTCGACTCAATTTGCACCCCCGACAGCCCATGGCTTACCCCGGACTGGGAAACAATCGGGTCGTAGGCTTTTACTTTGGCCCCCAAACGATTCAGTTGCTGAATAATGTTCAGGGCCGGAGCATCCCGCATGTCATCCGTATCGGGCTTAAAGGTCAATCCCAACAGGCCAATCACCTTGCCTTTGAGGATTTTCAACTCCTGCTGTAATTTTTCCACCACAATCAGCCGTTGTACTTGGTTTACCGCCACCACAGCATTCAAAATGGAGGTGGTGTAGCCATAGTCCTTGGCGGTGTGGATCAAAGCAGACACATCCTTAGGAAAACAGGACCCCCCCCAACCAATGCCTGCGTTGAGAAATTTACTACCGATGCGGGAATCCAAGCCAATGCCCTGGGCCACCTGGGTCACATCCGCCCCCACCCGGTCACAGATATTAGCCACTTCATTGATGAAACTAATTTTGGTAGCTAAAAAGGCGTTGGCCGCATACTTAATCATCTCAGCGGAACTGAGGTCCGTCATCACCACCGGCACCGGCGGCAGATCAGGATTTTCCCCCAACCGTCTTTCAATCAGGGGCGTGTAAAGTTCCCGCATCAAGGCCAACGCCTGGGGATTATTCCCTCCCAATACAATCCTGTCTGGGTTAAACGTATCATAAACCGCAGACCCCTCCCGCAAAAATTCTGGGTTACTCACCACGTCAAAGTTGACGGCGATCGCCTGACCCGTTTGTTGTTGATGGGCCTCATTGCCTTCGGTGACAATCATCCGCACCCAATCCCCGGAACCAATGGGCACCGTTGATTTATTGACAATTACCCGATACTTTTCATCCAAATGCTCACCAATACTGCGGGCCACCGCTTCCACATAACGGGTATCACTGGAGCCATCCTCCAGGGCTGGGGTTCCCACGGCGATAAAAAGAATTTCACTTTCCCGCACCCCTTTGCCCAAATCGGTGGTGAATAGCAATCGGTCGCTGTCCATATTAGCC
>NZ_JADEWJ010000418.1:0-1863 GCF_015207725.1 Synechocystis sp. LEGE 06083 | reverse complement strand
TCCCAGTGAAGAGGAATATTCCGAATTGCTAGAAGCATTGAGTGGCTTGCTCTACAGCGATGGCGATATTCAAACCCAAGAAGCCCAGTTACTAGCTTCCCTGCAGGAATCCGATCCTGGCCATGGTCCCCCCAAATCATCCCTGGATAAATTTCTCGGCAAGGTTCAGCGGCTTTACCGTCGTGCCCTCCAAAAAGCTAGCTAAATTTTTGCAACTCTGGGATTTTCGGGAGAAAACATGATGACTTGGATGACGATCCCAAGCTTGGTTCTGGGGTTGGGAGTTTTGGTGGTGGGGGCAGAAATATTAGTTAAAGGGGCTTCCCGCATTGCCCTAATGTTCGGCATTTCCCCTTTGATCATTGGTCTCACCATTGTGGCCTATGGCACCAGTGCTCCGGAATTGGTGGTGAGTTTGCAGGCGGTCTTTGCCGGCCAGGCCGATATTTCCATCGGCAATGTGGTGGGTAGTAATATCTTCAACATTTTGCTGATTTTGGGTGTCTGTGCCACCATTACTCCCCTGGTGGTGGCCCAACAACTGATTCGCTTAGACGTACCCATTTTAATTGCCGTCTCCGCCCTCTTAATGTTCTTTGCCCAGGATGGTCGAGTTAACCGTTTGGATGGATCAATTTTTGTCCTG
Organism: Synechocystis sp. LEGE 06083; assembly: GCF_015207725.1. Classification (NCBI taxonomy): domain Bacteria; kingdom Bacillati; phylum Cyanobacteriota; class Cyanophyceae; order Synechococcales; family Merismopediaceae; genus Synechocystis; species Synechocystis sp. LEGE 06083. The sequence continues at coordinate 1,217 of NZ_JADEWJ010000418.1, read as the reverse complement.
GGGGCAATTCTCTACACCACTTTTTTGATTTTCCAGAGTCGGCGGGAAAAAAATCCGGAAATTGCCGAAGAATATGCCCAGGAGTTTGGCGAACCTGTGCCCAAAACTGGGCAGCAAATTATCAGGCAGGCTGCTTACATTGGGGCAGGCATGGGGCTATTGATCTTTGGTTCCCGTTGGTTAGTGGAAAGCTCCGTGGACATTGCCCGGGCCCTGGGCATTAGTGAGTTGGTCATTGGGCTGACTTTAGTTTCCTTGGGCACATCTCTGCCGGAGTTAGCTACTTCCGTGGTGGCCAGTTATCGGGGGGAGCGGGACATTGCCGTGGGTAATGTGGTCGGCAGTAATATTTTTAACATTCTGGCGGTGCTGGGTTTTGCAGCTAGCCTTTCCCCTACGGGGGTGGCCATTGCCCCGGCGGTGATTAAATTTGATTTACCTGTGATGTTTGCAGTGGCGGTGATCTGTTTGCCGGTTTTTCTGACCGGAAGACTAATTTCCCGTTGGGAGGGAATTCTCTTTTTGGGCTATTACTTCTCCTATGCCACCTATTTAGTGTTAAGTGCCACTAGCAACGAAAATCTCTCCCTCTTCACCGATATCATCCTGTTTATTGTTATTCCAGCAACGGCGATCGCCTTGGGGCTGTCCATTATTCCCAATCTGTTCAAGGGCACTAAAACAGCACCGAAATCAGATAGCGACTGAAGTTTGTTAAGTATCAGACAAATTAAGAAAAAACACTACATTGTTGGCTAGCAATCATACCAGTGGGGGCAAAAATTACCCCATAGACAAAATTGGCTTGCCAGGGAAAATAATTTGCCTTGGGCGAGATGCTCCCATTCCTTTAAGCAAATAGATTAGGGGGAATGTTCAACACAGGGAACTTCATGGGTAAAAACGTTAAGCTAAAACAGAACTGGGCGCTCTGCCTGGGGTTGGCTGTTTGGGAGCAAATTGTTTGCCATGTTACGTCTCATCACCCAGTCCGGTGACATTGTTCAGGAGTTGCGACGTTTACATCATCGTCCCGTCCTTTCCCCCTGGCCGGTGATGGCAAAGGTGGTGGCGGCGATGGAACATTGGGCTACCGTGAGCCAGGATTCTCCCCCCAGGGTTAGTGGGGCTGAGTTAGATGCGGCTTATCAACGTATTAGCCAGGAAAAATTGTTGGTGATTCGCCAGGCCTGCAATGCCCTAGAGCAGGTTTACCG
>NZ_JADEWJ010000417.1:0-1864 GCF_015207725.1 Synechocystis sp. LEGE 06083 | reverse complement strand
GGCTATGGCTTCCCTTCGTCAGCATCACCGCCGCCTTTATGCCCTTGAGTTTACTCTCCAGGTCTATTCCTACGAGTCCTCTTAAACTTTTGTCAGTCAATCAGGTTTTAATGGTGCCAAAAAAGCTTTCAGCTACAGCATTATCCCAACAGTTCCCCCGACGACTCATACCACAGTTTATATTAGCTTGTGAAAGAGCATTTTGGTAGTCATGACTGGCATATTGGGAGCCCCGGTCAGAGTGGAATAATAAACCAGATTCCGCCGGCTTTCGTTGTCCCAATGCGGCATTCAGAGCAGTGAGAACTAGTTCCGTGCGCATATGCTCTGCCATGGACCATCCCACTATTTTTCTAGAAAATAGGTCAATAATGACCGCTAGATAGAGCCAGCCTTCTGTGGTCCAGATATAGGTCATGTCCGCCACCTATGCCTTGTCGGGTTCTGTCGCTGTAAAGTTACGGTCCAAAATATTCTCCGCAATTGGGTATGAGTGGTTTGAATCCGTCGTTACCTTGAATTTGCGCTTCAGGTGAGCATTAATGCCGAGTTTTGCCATTAATCGCACTACCCGCTGACGGCTTATGGGAAAACCATGGGAGGCTAACGCCGCCTGAATTCTCGGTGAGACGTAAGTTTGACGGCTATCTTGGTGGATCTGTTGGATTTTTTCAGACAAGAGTTCATTCTCCTTATTTCGTGGGGATACTGGTCTTTTGCACCAGGCATAGTACCCGCTTCTCGATTGCTTTAATACCCGGCACATGAGACCGATGGGGAAGTTTTCCTTCTCCCCATGGATTAGCTCGTAAGATTTGAGCCTTCCTTGGCAAAGAAGGTCGCTACCTTTTTTAGGAAATCCCGCTCCATTTGTACTCTTTTTAGGTCCCGGCGCAAGACATTTAGCTCTTGTCTTTCCACCGATGTTAATTGACCTTGCCCTCCTCCTTCGTTGTCAATTTTTGACTGGTTTACCCATTTTCTTAAGGCACTTTCTGTCAATCCTATTTCCCTTGCTACTTGGCTTATAGGTTTTCCAGATTGTTCTACTATCTTTACTGCTTCCGATTTTTGCTCGTCAGTAAATTGCCGTCTTGGTTTTTTCTTCATTGGAACATTCTCCTTGGTTGGCTACTCTTCTCGAATGCCCATTTTTTTCAGTCAGGGTCACATAACCTCCGACAAGCGGCCCAAAACCACGGAATTGAGCCTAGTCGTCTTATTTTTGCTCGAAAGTTGCTCTATCCCGAACATCCCTAGTTTTGGCGATCGCCGTTGTCCATGACCTCTGTGTTGTGACCCGAAATGTCGGAAATTTTCAGAAATCAGAGGTGCCCCTATCTAATCCATTTTGATTCACCTGATTGCAGTCAACCCCCAGTAACATGGTTAGCTAATCTCAATTTGTTGAGGATTCACTTCAATAATCACCTCATTACCATAGTGTAAATTTTGAATAAAACTGCTCATAATCTCCAAAATATCGGGAGGTTGAAAGTGCTCTGGTTTTGTTTCAGGGTGGGGGTAATAAATTAATCCTTTGATAGCTTGTTGATTACCGATAATGATACGACAATCAAAAAAAGAAAAGTCTTCAGCCGGGTCATTGTTTGACCATTTGACTTGCCTAAATGTGTATTTTGCTTCCTTTGCCTTATATTGGTGGGGAGCAATGCTTAGATTAATTGTTCCTAGATAATAATCGTCTAAACTCAAACCTCGCTCTTGAAAGCAAGCTTTTTGCATCGCAATGGTGCCTGCCGGAAATCTCGGATCGCTTGATTTACCAGAGGCAACACCATGGCCAGCTTTGACAACTCCTTTGATTTGAATCCAATTATTCACTCATCAATCTCCATAATTT
>NZ_JADEWJ010000064.1:0-15817 GCF_015207725.1 Synechocystis sp. LEGE 06083 | reverse complement strand
CAGAAAAGCACAGAAATAGGGGGCATTGGGAACGGGAAATCTTTAATTATCGTAAGCAAATTAACCGTCTTTTAGCAGACAGTCCTAGTCTTAATAATTATCTGGACAATAAATTTCATTCTTGTTACTTAGATGGGAAAAAATGGCAAGCAAACATTCTCAACTTCCCCTCAGCACTTTCTCCAAAGCGCCCATCACGACCCTGGAAGATTTACTAGATGAGGATTGGTTACCGGAATAGACGAAAACTAGAATTAAGTTTATAACTAATCAATGAGGTAGATGCTATGGTTACTGAACTCTGCAAAACCAATACAAATCTTTATAATGCCGATTACAATCTTTGGGTCTTAGAAACCATCGCCAAATTAAAAAATAAAGACCTAGAAAGTCTAGATTGGGAAAATTTAATTGAGGAGATAGAAGACTTGAGTTGGCGCGATAAACTACAAAGTCTTCTCAATCATATTTTTGAACATCTCCTTTTGATTGTTTACTGGCAAGCAGAACTTGTTCGGAATCAAGAGCATTGGGAAAGGAAAATCTTAAATTTCCACTTACAATTTATTCAGGTATTAGAGGATAGTTTGAGTTTACATAACTATGCAAGGGATTATTTAGCTGAGGGGTATAAAAGAGGCAGAAAATTAGCGGCCAAACACTCTCAACTTCCACTCAGTAAGTTTCCCGAATATCCTATTGCCACCCTTGAACAGGTAATTGATGAAGATTGGTTACCCTAGGCGATCGCCATATAGCTCATTTGGGTATATAGATGTTACCCCCATTGATTGAGTGGAAGTTAAAATAAAATTTATAACTAATTACGAGATAAATACTATGGTTGCTGAACTCCGCAAAACCAATACAAATCTTTATGATACCGATTACAATTTATGGATTTTAGACACCGTACAAAAGTTGCAATGCAAAGATTTAGACAGTCTGGATTGGGAAAATTTAATTGAAGAGGTATTAGGTTTAGGGCGCAGTGACAAAAGAAAGCTCGAAAGCTTAATGACAGGGTTAATAGAGCATCTTCTCAAATTAGGCTATTGGCAATCTGAAAGAAATTATAATCAAAATCACTGGCGCAGAGAAATTCGTAATTTTCGCAAACAAATTAAACGAGAATTAAAGGCTAGTCCTAGTTTGAAAAATTACCTTGTCCAAATATTTGACGAATTATATCAAGATGCAAGGGAATTATTAGCTGATGATTCCGGGTTACCCATCGATATATTTCCCGAGCAACCCATTGCTACTCTTGAACAGGTAATTGACGAAGATTGGTTGCCCTAGGCGATCGCCTAGGTTATTGGTTATTATTAACATACTGAAGTTGTTCTTGCAATATAACATCAGCTTGAAATTCCCCAATTATACGATCATCCTTGAGAAATTTCTGTGTTTTTCTACGAAAGTATCGACAGTAAAACAAGTCAATTCTAAAATTTGAGGTACATCATGGTTACTGAACTTCCCAAAACAAACAAAAGTCTTTATGAAACGGACTACAATCTCTGGATTTTAGAGACTGTTAAAAAAATGCAATGCCGTGATGTGGAGAGTCTGGATTGGGAAAATTTAATTGATGAGGTATTAAGCTTGAGCAAAAGTGATAAACGAAAACTAGAGAGTTTATTGATGAGGTTAATCGAGCATCTTTTAAAGTTAGGTTATTGGGAAACAAAAAAAGAAAGAAATAGAAATCATTGGAAGGGAGAAATTATTAATTTTCGGAAACAAATTAAACGTCTTCTGAGGGATAGTCCTAGTCTAAAGCCCTATCTTAGTAGTGTTTTTAAAGAATGTTATCAAGATGCAAGGGATGTTGTTTCACAAATATCCGATCTTCCAATTAGTACATTTCCTGAGCAACCCATTGCCACCCTTGAGCAGTTACTGGATGAGGACTGGTTGCCCTAGGCGATCGCCGATAAACCCCGCTGTCGGTTAGGCCAGAATTAAAACCAAAATTGCTAAGTTTTTTGAAGAGGCGATCTGCATCTGAGTTTTCCGGGTAGGTTAGTAGGGTCTTATTTAGTGACGCAAATTTATGAGTGAAGGATTGAGATTTTATTGGTATCAAGGGGTTGATGCTCTTCTGAAGGGCGATGAAGCCTTGGCTCAAGATATTTGGATGTCGGCTATGTTAGAATGCCGGGTGGATGATGTACAAGAACGGACGGCGGAGTTGGTGGAGGTTCTGGAAGACACGGCGATCGAGTCATTACAAGCCGGAAATTGGGCAGGGGCTAGAAAATGCTATGAAATGGCGTTGGAGATTGATCAATCTTTTGAAAATTTAATTCTCAAAAAAATTCTTTTTTGGCAGGAAATATACACTCAACATTGTGAAAATCGGGGATACGAATTTAAGACTGATTGGTTCAGTGGTAACATTCCCATTTGGAATCAAGTTCTAAAAAAATTTATGGGTTCTCCTAATTTATCTTTTGTGGAGGTGGGCAGTTGGCAGGGCCGGGCAACTTGTTGGTTATTGGACAATGTTTTAACTGATTCGTCATCCACTATTACTTGCATTGATACTTTTCAGGGCAGTGTTGAGCATGAGTCTATGGGTTTGGGAGAGGACGTTAAATCGTTAGAGTCGGTTTTTGACTATAATATTCAGCGAACGGGTAGAGCAGATCAAGTTAAAAAGTTAGTGGGTTTTTCCCAAGATTGGTTACGCCAATTGCCACTTAACTCTTTTGACTTTTACTATGTTGATGGCTCCCACATTGCTAGCGATGTTATGGAGGATGTTGTTTTGGGTTGGGGATTACTGAAGGAGGAAGGCATAATTATTTTTGATGATTATGGCTGGGGAGCTTACCAGGATCAACCGACGATGCACCCTAAGTTAGCAGTTGATTCTTTCTTGGAGGTATTTAAAGATCGTGTCAGGGTTATTTGCAAAAGCTATCAGGTTATTGTTGAAAAAGTTGTGTAGGATTTGAATGAAAAACTCAGATCAACTCCAATGGATAATATCTCTCATTGAGCAAGCTGATTATGGAAACGCTACTGACTATTTAGAACAAATCTTAGAAGTAAATCCTGGTAATTCAACAACTTTTTGCTGTCTAGTGTTGGCTTACATTTTAATGGGTGAGCCAGAAGCCGCTGATGCTACCTGGATTAACCAGCTGATCAATGCAGATGAAGAAACTATAAAAAACACTAGCTTGGAATTATGCCAATTACTAGAGCAATGGATAGTGAAAACTTTAAATAATCAACAACTAGACCAGGCTAAATCTATGTATTTGGCCTTGAGATCTATTGATGAAGAATACCACAATCCTGCTCTGCAAGATTTGTTGATAAACGAAATTATTTTTCTTGGACAAAAGCTTGAATCAATAAATAAATATAAAGAGGCAATTGAAATTTACCTAGAAGTTCTGGATTTAAATGGTAAGCAAAATGAAGTTTATTATCAATTGGCCTACAGCTATTATAAGCTTGAAAATTATACCGAGGCTAAAAAATGGGCTTATAGAGCCATTAAATCTGGTTATCGATTGGGAGATTCTCACTACCTGATGGGCATAATTGCAGAAGGGCTAGAAGACTATGTATTAGCTAATACTAGTTATCAAAATGCTAAATTTTTTTATTTAAATAACAATCATAATGATGCTAGTAAGTATCATCTTGCTGGCAAATGTGCGGAAAAGCTTGGTAGTAGTTCTTCGGCTAATGAATATTATAAAAAATCGATTACGCTACAACCAAATACTCTAGCATTTTATTTGTCTTTGGCAGAGCTATACGAAAAACAACAACAGTATGAACAACAAATTAGCGTTTTTGGAGATGCCCTCGTTTATTTTCCCCGTCATACTCAAGTGTTTGCCAAGCTGGGTCAAGCTTATTTACATTTGGGGCAAACGAATCTAGCCAATTATTATCTGGGCTATAGCTACTACTATTCAGATGAACTTGGTAGTTTGAGCCAAGCTTTAGAGCATCTAAAATCTTTTTTTGACAATTATTTTAATCATGAGTTGGTAGATTTCAACTTTTATCGAGATTTGAGTAAATGTTATTTAGTTTCTAATTACACTAAGGATGCTCTTAATATCTTAAGGTTAGCCTTGGATTTATTTAAAGATAAGGAGTTTACTATCAATAGACTAATACAATCAACATTTCCCATTCTCTACTCTAGCTTGCAAGAAATTAATTTCTACCGTCAAAATTTTGCCCTTAATCTTGCTGAAACTTGCCAATTAAAACCCATTAGCTCATCAGAAAAGATAGATTTTCTTGAGAGTCTAATCACCGGTTCCAATTTTTACCTTAGCTATCAAGGACGTAATGACACAATTCTGCAGAAAAAATACGGAAAATGGATACAAGATAACTTAAAAAAAATATTGCCAGAGTGGACAAACCAAAACAGGTTAACTCAAAAATGTGAAAATTTATTGTCCCGGAAGATTCGTATTGGCTTAATCTCTTTTCGCCTTAGGGGTTTAGGTTTACTTTATCTCGGTTGGGTCCGGTATCTCAACCATGAGCGATTCCATATAACGGTCTATGATTTTATTAATTCTAGTGAAAAAACAGATGCAGGCTTGGTTGAAGATTTTACTCGTTACAGTGATCAATTAGTTACAGTTTCTATTAATTGTCTATCTGGAATGGACATTGCTAATCGCCTAATTAGTGATAATTTAGATATTCTCATTTATACTGAATTAGGATTAGATCCAATTCTAAATCTTCTCTGTCATTTACGATTAGCCCCCATTCAATGCACAACTTGGGCCCATCCCATTACCTCCGGTAGTCCTGCCATTGATTACTATCTTTCCAGTCAATTAATGGAGCCTCATAATAGCCAAAGACACTATACAGAAAAATTAATTAAATTACCCAATATTGCCTTTCCCTTGCCACCGGTTGATTTTATTCCGGATAATAAATCTCGCACTGATTTTGGCTTGGAAAATGATAAAATTATTTATTTATGCTCCCAATCTTTATTTAAATACCTACCTCAGCACGATTGGATATTCCCTGAAATCGCCCAAAGAAGTAATAATTTCTGTTTTGTTTTTGTTGATCCTCCCAATGGACCAATGGTAACAAAATTTTTTCAGCAACGTTTAGAAACTACTTTTGGTTGTCTTAATCTAAAGTATCAAGATTACTGTCACTTTTTGCCCCGATTAAACAATGCTGACTTTATGAATCTTAATTTGGTAGCTGACATTTTTTTGGATTGTTTAAGTTGGTCGGGAGGATTAACTACTCGCCAGGCTATTGGCTGTAATTTACCGATAGTTACTTGTCCTGGAAAATTTATGCGAGCCCGCCATTCTTACGCCATGTTAAAAATGATTGATGTAACAGATACTATCGCTAGTAATGCAGAAGAGTATATTAAGATGGCAGTCAAGCTTGGTCTGGATGACCAATGGCGAGAGCAGATTCGCAGTAAAATGAAATATAATAAGCAAAAACTATTCAATGACAGAGATTGCATTAGGGGTTTAGAATCATTTTTTATAGAAGCTGTAGCTAAAATTAAATAAAACTTTTGTTCCTTTTTACTGCTTATTTTTGTCCAGCATTTTTTTGATTTTTAGAGGGTATGATTAATGTCAGAATATTTGACTCAAGTAGTAGAATTAATCGATAGAGCAAATTTTGATGAAGCATTAAAGATTCTGGAAAACTTAAATTGGAATAAATCTACAAATTCTTGTGCTTATCAATATTTGGGACTTGTATATGTTTTAATCGGGGAAGTAAGAGCTGCCGAGGAAGTGTTTTTATCTTACCTGTTATCGTTAGAATCTACGCAAGCAGAATCAGCATTAAAAGATCTGGTTTATTTTCTCCAAACTAATCTTACACAGGAGCTTAAGTTAAACAGATTAGGTAATGCAAAGTTAATTTACGAAGTAATTGTTGAATTAGATCCTGGTTACGAGAATAGTGGCATGAGGGAAAAACTAGTAGAAGCTATAACTTTCTATGCCTCTTCCTTAAGTTTTAGTAAAGATTACGCAGATGCTGTGGCGATTTACGAGCAGGCGTTGCAGTTAGATTCAAATCATGGGGACACACTACATTCTCTCGCTCTTACCTATTATCATCTTAAAAACTATCAAGAGGCAGAAGCTATAATTACTAGAGCAATCACTATAGACGAAACTAGAGTTGATAATTATCTGCTTTTAGCCATAAATTTGGAGCAACAGAGGCGTTGGCAAGATACAATCAATGTCTGTTATCAGGCTCTCAACTATGACTCTAAAAACTTAACTATCTATGAAATTCTGGGTAGAAGTTATAGCAAACTTAGGCAATGGAATAAATCACTAAATGTTTATCAACAGTCACTGTCACAGTACCCTAAGAATACTTTTTTTCTCCAGAAAATGTCAGATACTTATTCAGAACTTGGAGATTTAAAAAATCAACTTTTATACCAGGGTTATGCAGACTATTCCAGCGGTAATACTGGCTCCCTCTGGTTAGCATTAAAGAGTTTTCATAAATATTTACGTCTAACTGATGGTTCTGAGATTAATGATTTTTATTTTTATGGTTGCCTAGTAAATTGTTATGCTATGTGTAATCAGACAAAATCTGCTATTGATTGCCTAGATGTAGCATTAAATTTGTTTCCCCATAATCGTCTAGAGATCAAAAGACTGCACCAATCTGTACTGCCAGTTCTTTATTCTGATACACAAGAGGTTGAGTTGTATCATCAACGCTTTAAGCTTCTTCTTGATGAGTTAATAAAAGAGAAAATTTTGAAAACTCAAACAGGAATAGACGATTTTATTAAGTCCATTTCAAAAAAAAGCAACTTTTATCTGGCCTATCAGTACAAAAACGATTTAGAAACTTATAGGGTTTACGGAAATTACATAAATGAAAATTTTCAAAAAATGCGTCCTAGCTCTTGCAAGCCTATTATTCCTAAAGCTCTAAGCAAAAAACGTAAAATTCGTATTGGTCTCATATCTCAACGTTTGGAGGGATTAGGAAGGCTTTATTTGGGATGGATAAAATACTTAGATAGAAAAAAATACCAAACTTATATTTATAGCGTTTGTGAGCAAAATGAGGATTCTATTGTAGGACTAAAAGTAGATTTTCAAAAATTCAGTTTTCAGTATAAATCGATTTACTATAGCATGGGCTGGGATGAAGTTTGTCAGGTTATTCTCGATGATCAAATAGATGTACTTATCTTTCCTGATTTTGGTATTGATCCTATTCTTAACCTCTTAGCTTATTTGCGTTTGGCCCCAGTTCAATGTACCACTTGGGGTCATCCTGTCACATCCGGTAGTCCCACCATTGACTATTTTCTTTCCAGTGATTTGATGGAACCAGAAAATGGAGACAAGCACTATTCAGAAACTCTTGTTCGTTTGCCTAATCTTGCTTTTTCTTTGCCTCCCGTGGAATTGCCTTCCCTAGATAAAACAAGAAGTGATTGGCAACTGGGAAAAGACAAAGTTATATATCTTTGTTCCCAGTCTATGTATAAGTATTTACCTCAGCATGACTGGCTTTTTGCCGCCATTGCTGCCGAAAGTGAAATGTTTCAATTTGTGTTTGTTGATCCCATACACGGCGAAGTGATCAGGAACTGTTTTGCCCAGCGCTTAAACCAAACTTTTACTAAATATGGTTTGGACTATCGGGACTATTGTGTTTTTCTGCCGCGCTTGTCCAATAGCGATTTTCTCAAGGTTAACCAATTGGCAGATATTTTTCTTGACTGTCTGAGTTGGTCTGGAGGATTAACTACCCATCAAGCTATCAGCTGTAATCTACCCGTAGTAACCTGTCCTGGGAAGTTTATGCGGGCGCGCCACTCCTATGGCATGCTCAAAATGATTGACGTTACGGAAACCATTGCCCAAAGTCCAGAAGAATACATTGAGATTGCTGTTCGACTGGGAGCAGATAGTCATTGGCGACAGCAAATCAGAGATCTTATGGAGAAAAATAAAAACAAATTATTTGATGACCAAGAATGCATCAAGGGCCTGGAACAATTCCTTTACAATGCAGTTATCAGCCGAGCAGTTTAGAGATTTTATAGGTTAAGATTTTATAGGTTATCGGGCAGAGTGACCCTGATATTGCCATTAGGTTCGACCACAACGTTTGCTCCTAAAGCTTTGATTTCTTTAATTACCCGCTCAACAGTTTTTTTGTCTGGCCTATTGGCTAGTATCCCCACCCAAGCTCCGATTCTCGCCTCCGTACTATCTGGATTGTTAGCTAAAAATTTCAGGGAATCTTTGTTGATATTTATCATTCTCCGACTTTCATCATCATCATAGGCTTTTGCCCACTCCATCGAATGCCGATAGGACTTCTTGGCGGCATCGACATTACCGGCAAAAAGTAATTCATTGTTGCCCTTAGCCCGCCAGAGATAATAGGGTGGAATGTTAGTAATAAATCTTTTGGGTATTTTACTCAGTGCCTGTCCTAAAAAACTAGCGCTTGCTTCTGGTTTTCCGCCAAATAGAGAAGTGGCCACATCAAGTTTCGATAAAGCATCAGTGAAGTGGGGGTCTTTGTCCACCAAGAGTTGATAGTATTGTGGCAAAAGCCCATAACCAGTATTGTCCCGAGCCGGAACATCTCCAAAATACTGAACAAACCCAAGATATCCCCAATCGGCAATCATATTGCCTAACCCCATGCTGGGGACACGGCGTAAAAACTCCAAATTAATTTTTTCATCGTTAACCAGTTCTTCGTAGTCCTCCGCGGACAATTCTTGCTCAGACTTATCCATGTTTCTGTTTTGAATCACAACAATGCCGACAAAACAACCCAGCATAATTAACCCATTGGTTGTCACAGCAAACAAAGATCTAGCCCAGGAAGAAAACATCGTCAATCCGAACAATTTGGTCTACACCTTATAGATACTAGTCTTTTTTGCCCAATTACTTCAGACTAATCTATCTGAACACCTCCGCTACAAGTGCCACCAATCGCCGACGGCGCCGATACTGCCCCCCCCGGGGTCGAACCCTGACAAAGAATTAGTTGATAACTGCTTCCATTGAAGTACACTCCTAGGGAATAATTACGGGAAGCATCCAAGCCGGCATTTTGGGTTACAGCTTGACTAATACTGTAATTGCCTCCAGCAGGCGTATTAGGAGGAGGAAAGTTAAAATGCGCTCCATTGGCGTCAAGCCCTAAATCGCCATAATTGGACGCAAACTGCCGATGTTCAAAAAAATAACCCTGCTGGGAAAACCCTATGGTACTGAGCATTTGTATCGCTTCTGTCTCTTTGGCCTTAGCCACTTGTCTGATTAGTACTGGCCACACCATAGCTGTCAGAATGCTAAGAATTAAAAACACCACAACCAGCTCTAGCATAGTGAATCCTGCATTGGGAAGCCCTTTTTTCGTTGGTTTAAACATAAGCTCACCTAGCCCGGCACTATCAGTACACCATCGTCAGACATTTAACTCCTAAATAAACCGAAGGGCGAACACCTATATGAAAGTTAACAGGTTCCGCCCTTAAATTAGACATCCAAAGTTGGAAGAAATAGATAAAAAATTTATTCCTAAGTCAACTGTCAGATTACCAACTAGTCGATACTGTGAACGCACCGGTACCGGGAGTGTAGGTGACAGTTCCTGACTGGGTGGTGGTGTTGTCTCCGGTGGCATTTTTAGGGTTTGCGGTCGATGTAGCTACCTCACCAGAAACTCCAGTCCCAAAAGTAAAGTACTTGCCATCTACAACTTTGGTATCGAGGTTTGTGGTATTAGAGGAGAAGGTTGGATTTTCTGTGCGGTAAACCTGTTGGGCACGGTTCAAAGCACCCACACCATTGCGACCTTCAGAAATACGGGCCTTACCTACTTGGTTCATCAGGTTAGGTAGAGCGATAGCGGCAAGCACACCAATGATGATTACCACAACCAACAGTTCAATTAAGGTAAAACCTTCGTTTTCTTTTTTCTCGGTCAGGTGGGAGAGCAGTTTGAATTTAAAATTACTAGCCATGATTGTCTTCTTCCTTCTGTGGGGGAAATTAAAATAACTGGTCGGAACCCTTCTAGACGTAACCTACCCAAGTCTCATCATTTGCCTATCATCCCAACTCAAATTTTTTATACCCTTTGGCATAAACATTAAAATTTCCCCGCCATACTTCCACTTGCTTAACCCCCCCCCACTACTGACCGAATCCTTCAACCCTGACGCTGTAAAGCCATTTTTATGGGCCATATAAGGCATTCCAGGAATAGAAGTTCCCATTCCATAAAATATCTACAGCGCCTTCACTGGCCCCGCCGAGGAAATATACAGCGGCTGAGCATCCATATCTCCCTTCACCGCCTATTCTGTCGCCAACTGCATATCCGCCACCACCAACCACGTTAACCCCCTCGGCCTCGGCACCCGCTTAAATTTCGCCAACGCCAACGGCACCTCATAATCATAAATGTGCTCCAAATTATGGGAAGAGTAGACCGCATCCACCGTATTACCAGGCACCGCACTCAAATCCGTAATCGTTCCCAAAATATCCGGCTTCATCTTCAGATCAATATCCAACCGAATCTCCTGCCACTCCCCCGTCCGTGACTCCGATGGTAACGCATTCGGATTATGGGGGCCACAACCAACATGGAGCACCTTCTTCTTCATCGATTCTGACCACAGATCAACCTCCACTATAAACTTCAATACTTTTTCAATCTTGCACTTCAATCATTATCAATCCCCATTCCTCCTGCTCAGCAATCATGCTCATGATCAAATCCTGTGCTTCTTTTGGTTTGACAGGGGTTAAATCTCCTGGGTAACAAGGGCGCGCTTTTAGGTATCGACACACTAGACTTTCAAGGGCTTGGGAAGAATCCAACAAGGGTGCATAGAAGGCAGTGAGCAAAGTTCTATCCAACCAGGAGTCCTGACCAATGAAGGGAAAGCAATGGGATAAGTTCAGAGGCATGAGCTTTCCTTGGTCAAGAATTGCTTGACGGAAAGGGGCAAAATTTTTAACACAGGGGTGCAGGTGGACAACGATGTTCTCCGGTGACTGTTCCAGCCAATACTCGCTGAAGTCTTTTTTTGATGGGAGAGGATGGCTACACCAAAAATCTAGCAATCTTTTATCTGGCTGGACCAGCTCATAAAAACAAAGTTGCTCCTCTCGATCAGCATTTTCCAACCCCATGGCTAGGTAAGCTGGTAGATTATCTGGTTCCTTGAATAATTTGCGCCAGTCCCATTTTTGCCAGTCCACCATATCTACCAGTGTCAGGTCTGATTGCTCAAAAGCTTCAAAGAGGTCTGGTAATGTATAGCCCTTGTCGTTTTGGAAGAGATGATTCATTAAAATCCACTGATCATTGTCTATTTCTCCCCGGCCAGAAGACCAAGTGGTGGCCTTCAAGTTAACCCCATCTCTGAGGGCCGCATAAAACTCTCTAGCAATACCCAACTCCGTTTCTTCTGGGTTGTCTTCCATTAGTCCCATTCTTTGAAATAAAGTTTGAGCCCGATAATAGTTAAACCTCTGATAGTAACTGTGTAAGTTGCCCCGAAGGACGCCATCAGGTTGCAATACCTGTGCTAACTGTCTTAATGTCAAAGCCAAATCAGGAAGCAGATAGAGAACGTCACTGGCATTAATCAAGTCGAACTTTTGATTTAGTTGATCTAGGTCGGCGATCGCCAATACCTGGAACTCAGCCTCATCAAAACCATGGTGCTTTAATCTCTGTTCTGCAATCTTGATGGACTCCGGGGAAATGTCCACCCCGACAATCTTTGCCCCCGGATTAGCCCAGGCGAGTCTGAGGGTTGTTGCCCCGGTACCACAGGCCACATCCAAAATAGCCCGATTTTTTAGATCTGTAATAATTTTTTTGTCCCGGCGGTAACGAGCAGTAACCAAGCTACTTTTATAAAGCTGTTCCACATCTTTATTCAGTGGGTCTTCAATGGGAATATCTGGATAGGGATAACTCTCAAACTGTTGTAGGGTTTTGTCCAGGTAATCACGGTCAACATTGCTGGCCATACACACTCCAAGATTTTGCTAGCCTAGGATCAAGATCAAAGAAAGACATAGTTCTCAGCCTACCCAATAATCTGCCCAGCCGAATCAATTAGTCCTGATCGCCTGGGAAAGTTGCCCCTGGTTCTCAACGGCGCATTCCCAAAACTAACTCTGACCGGCTCTTCCGATAACTTAAGATGATTAGAGAGTTGATTTGATTTTTCCCCCTCTCAAAATTTATGGAAGCCAAGGAATTAGTCCAGCGCTATCGCAACGGCGAAACTTTGTTCACGGGGCTAAAATTGCCGGGGATTAATCTAGAAGCGGCCGATTTAATCGGTATTGTGCTCAACGAAGCGGATTTACGAGGGGCTAACCTGCTTTTTTGTTACCTCAACCGGGCTAATCTAGGTCAGGCTAATTTGGTGGCGGCCAACCTCAGTGGAGCGAGTTTAAACCAAGCTGATCTGGCTGGGGCCGATCTACGCAGTGCCAATTTCCACGGGGCCCTGCTCCAGGGGGCAATCCTGCGGGACAGCGATATGACCCTAGCCACCCTCCAAGATACCAATTTGATTGGGGTAGATCTACGGGGAGCCGATTTAAGTGGTGCCACCCTCACTGGAGCCTGCCTGCGGGGGGCTAACATGCGTCAGGAAAAAAAGGGCTATTACACCAATCTCCAGGCAGCCATCCTCGGTCGGGCCGATCTCCAGGGGGCCAATATGAAGGGAGTGGATTTAAGCCGGGCAGATTTAAGCTATGCCAATTTGAAGGAGGCCAATCTACGGGATGCGGACCTACGCAAAGCTAACCTGAGCCACGCCAACTTAAAAGGAGCTTTACTGACCGATGCTAAATTGTCAGGGGCAAAGTTAAATGGCGCCAATTTACAAAATGCCAATTTGATGCGAGCCCAGATTTCTGAAGCAGAAATGGTGGAAGTGGATTGCGAGGGGGCCATCATGACCCATGTTAATTTAAATCGGACTAATCTCACGGGGGCCAATTTGAGTTTTACCCGCATGAACAGTGCTGACCTCAGTCGAGCTAACTTGACCAAAGCTAACCTACAGGAAACGGAACTGATTGAAGCATTTTTTGCCAGGGCCAATTTGACGGAGGCCAGCTTCATCAACGCCAACTTAGTGCGGGCTGACTTGATGAGTGCCAATATGGTGGGGGCAGATTTCCAAGGGGCGACTATGCCCGACGGCCAGGTGCGTCACCACTAGCAATATTCCGGTATCTATAGCCAACCTTTGAGGCGGCGGGCCACCTGGGGACGACGGAGTTTTCGCATGGCTTTACTTTGGATTTGTCTCACCCTTTCCCGGGAAAGATTAAACATATTGCCCACTTCTTCGAGGGTGTAGCTTTGGTGGCTGGCAATGCCGTAGCGGAGACAAATCACTTCCATTTCCCGTTCCGTTAGTACCTCTGCCAATACTTCGACAATTTCCCGCCGCAGCATGGATTCATTCATCAAGTCCTCCGGCAACTGCAGTTGTTGATCTTCCAACAAATCCACCAATTCTGTATCCTCCCCTTTGCCTACCCGGTGGTTGAGGGAGAGAGATTGACGACGTAGTTGCAGTAATTGCCTTAGTTGGGTGGGGGTAATGTCCAAGGCGGCGGCCAATTCTCCTTCGTTGGGATTGCGCTTCAATTCTTGCTTGAGACTACGCTGGGCTTTCTTGATTTTGTTGAGCTTTTCCACCACATGGATGGGCAAACGAATGGTGCGGGCGTCATTGGCAATGGTGCGGGTGATGGCCTGGCGGATCCACCAGTAGGCATAGGTGGAAAATTTATAACCTTTGTCGGGATCAAACTTTTCTGCGGCCCGGTTCAGACCGATCGCCCCTTCTTGGATCAGATCGAGGAAAGGGACACCCCGGTTGAGGTAACGCTTGGCAATGGAGACTACTAAGCGGAGATTGGAGCGGATCATGCGTCGTTTGGCGGCCCGCAGTTGGTAGAGCCAAATTTCAAATTGTCTGACCTGGGTAAATTCTAGGGCCTGGCCCCACTCCTGGAGGGAAGGCGTTCGTTCCAATTGTTGGGTGAGTTGTTGTCTAATATCCTCTGCGTTGACCAAAAGTCGGATTTGCCTAGCCAATTCCACCTCTTCGGTGGCACTCAGGAGGGGATAGCGGGCCATTTCTTTGAAAAAAGCCCCCACGGTGTCTTCACTGACCGCTTTATTAAAACTCCCTTGCTGGCTTTCCCCTAAGGTGACCTCAATGGCAGGAGAGCCATCGTTGGCGATCGCCTGGCCATCAACGAGGTTATCCAAAGCTTCAACTTGGTCAACGGCACTGGTGTCGGGGGTGGAAAGGGAAGACATATCGCTCATAGGTTGGAAAAAACTAAACGGAAACAATCAAGAATGAGAAACGGATGGCAACAACTAAGCCACCCAAGGAAACAGAAAACAACCAGAAATTATCTAATCGGCTAGAGCATTATTCGGGCAGGCCCCCCATCGGTTAAGGTTCTCCACTTTCAGCTATGCGCACTGCGGTAGTGGTGTTCCAGAACCAAATACCAGTCCCCGTGGCTAGATTGTGTCATTAATTTTCCAAAAATGGCAAAACTTTAGTTTTTTTTAATATCTATCTGTCCAAAATATCGCCAAATTTTAACGACAGTGTAATTCGTGATACAAAGTTGATTCGATCACCATTTTTGTCAGCTTTCCCTAATTTCAAGGCGATCGGCGTTAAAATTGCGCAAAAAATCCGCCCTGGTGGAACCACAGCGGACAACTTCCTAAAAGGAACGATTAATGAAAATTAGTGGGAAAAATACGGCAATTAACTAATTAAATCCAATCAAATCAGTCAGTAACCTTAGTTTCCTGCCAGGATCTACACCAAAACCTGTTGCCATTCCAAGCGTTCCAAAGTGCGGGAGCGCTCCAGAGCCCGCTCAAAGCTATCCAGGTTAGCATCGATGGTGAGGGGCTCCCCTACGTGGCTTTGCACCGCTTCTTGGGTTTTTAAGCCATTACCGGTGATATAGACCACCGTAGTTTCTTCGGGATCAATTTTGCCTGCTTCCACTAGCTTTTTCAGCACTGCCACCGTAGTGCCACCGGCGGTTTCCGTGAAGATGCCTTCCGTTTCTGCCAACAGTTTGATCCCTTCAATAATTTCCGCATCGTTGACGCTTTCAATATTGCCGTTGGTTTTACGGGCAATGTCTAGGGCGTAAACTCCGTCAGCGGGGTTACCGATGGCAATGGATTTGGCAATGGTGTTGGGCTTAACTGGCTTAACAAAGTCCCGGCCCTCTTGGAAAGCGGTGGCAATGGGGGAACAACCCTCCGCTTGGGCACCACTGAAGCGCACTGGCTTATCGTCCACCAAACCAACTTTGACAAATTCCTGGAAGCCCTTATGGATTTTGGTGAACAGGGAACCGGAAGCTAGGGGGGCGACAATGTGGTCCGGCAACTTCCAACCCAATTGTTCTGCCACTTCAAAGCCCAGGGTTTTGGAACCTTCGGAGTAGTAGGGGCGTAGGTTGATGTTGACAAAGCCCCAACCGTAGCTGTTGCCCACTTCACAGCACAGGCGATTGACCTGGTCGTAGTTGCCTTTCACCGCCATCAGGGTGGGATTGTAAATCAACGTTCCCAAAACCTTGCCCGCTTCCAAATCCGCCGGGATAAATACACAGCAGTCCAAACCAGCATGGGCGGCGATCGCCGCAGTGGAGTTGGCCAAATTGCCGGTGCTAGCACCTGTCTCTTATACACA
>NZ_JADEWJ010000063.1:0-15887 GCF_015207725.1 Synechocystis sp. LEGE 06083 | reverse complement strand
GTGGAGCCGCTGATCAATTTATTACGGGATAGCTGTCCCCTGGTGCGGGTGAGTGCGGCCTATGCGTTGGGGCGTAATACTGACCAGGCCATAGTGGAACCGCTAATTCAAAGTTTGCAAACGGATTTTAACGGTTATGTCCGCAAAGGATTGGTCTGGGCCCTGGGCAATTGTGGCGATCGCCGGGCCTTAGCTCCTTTAATCCATGCTCTAAAAACCGACATTTCCGCCGTGCGTCTCTGGAGTGCCAGCAGTTTACCCAACATTGCCAAATTGGCCTACGAAGATGTTATTGCCACCATTCCTCCTTTAATAGAGGGTCTGAGGAGGGACAAAATGGGCGCTGTCCGCAGTAATTGTGCCTGGGCAGTGGGGCAACTGTGTCGGGAGTTGCCCTCCAATGTGGTCTATGCCACGGCGATCGATGCTCTCTTAGAAGCTCTAGTGGAAGATGAAGATTTTGGCGTGAAGGAAGATGCCAAATCCGCCCTACTACGACTGGGGGACGCCAGGGGGCTACAGATGATTGAAGACCTGGAAATGGAAGGTCTGATCTAATACGTCGATTGGTTTGTAAAGATATGTAAAGAGAAACAGTTAAAAACTAACTAAAAATCAACACACCATGGCACAACCTTTAATTTTGGGGGTCAGCGGTGCCTCTGGGCTAATTTATGCCGTCAGAGCCATCAAGCATTTACTGACGGCGGACTACACCATCGAACTGGTGGCTTCCCGGGCCAGCTACCAAGTCTGGCAAGCGGAACAAAATATTCAAATGCCAGGGGAACCCTCCGCCCAGGCAGACTTTTGGCGGCACCAAGCTGGGGTGGAAACCGGTGGAAAACTTATTTGTCACCGTTGGGGAGATGTGGGGGCCACCATTGCCAGTGGTTCCTACCGTTGCGCCGGCATGGTGGTGATGCCCTGTAGCATGAGCACGGTGGCTAAACTAGCGGTGGGCATGAGTTCCGATCTGTTGGAGCGGGCGGCGGATGTGCAAATCAAAGAAGGCAAACCCTTGGTGGTGGTACCCAGGGAAACACCATTCAGTTTGATCCATCTGCGCAATCTCACCAGTTTGGCTGAGGCCGGGGTCCGCATTGTGCCCGCCATTCCCGCTTGGTATCATTGCCCCCAATCCGTGACAGATCTGGTGGATTTTGTCGTAGCCAGGGCCTTGGATCAATTGGCGATCGACTGTGTACCCCTGAGTCGTTGGCAAGGAGGGCCGACCCCCGAACTGTGATGAAGAGGGACGCCAGGACCAAGACCATTGCCTTTAGTCCATGGCAGCATTGACCCAGGACTTTGGTTGGGGCCATTGTTCCGTCACGGAGATTAGCCGCTAAGCTATAAAAAAACCGCCCCATGTCGGCGGCTGTGGGCAAAGTTTGGCATTGCCGCCAGAAAGGTTGAGGGGAGGTGATTGATTAGGGCGCGGTTGTCAAGCAGTTTGTTCTACAGATGCTCACCCTCCACCTAACTGTAAACACCATGGCAAGACGTAAAAAAACTTTTCCCTGTGGCCATAAGGGTTATGGCCAAGAATGTCATCGCTGTGTGCAAAAACACATTGACCAAGAGGAAAGGAAACAGTCCCGGGCCGCTTGGAAAGCTACCTTTGAGGAAGATCCCATTGATTTGACCCATCTCCCCCGCAACGTGGTGATTAAGGCTAGGCAAATTCTGGCGGGGTTAGCGGAACAGAACGACTACCGCGAATTTTATGGCAAACGCCTTAGGCACGATCGCCTAGTGATCAGTATTCCAGTCACTAGACATTACCGGCTAATTTGTCAGGATGATGGCGATCGCCTAGAGCCAAAAGAAATCGTCTCCCACGAAGATTACAATGTATGTAAACCAGGGCATTGAAAAAGCATTCTGTCCTGTGGGAAATAAGGCGCAAATCTTTGCCCACTGCTCAAAGCCTTGGAGGGTTAACTTGTTCAACCGTATTCTCGTCGCCTTGGATCTGTCCCCTGCAGGTCAAGAAGTTTTAGAAAAAGGTTTATCCCTAGCCAAGGCCTATGGGGCTTCCCTGTTGTTGCTCCATGTGTTGTCCGCCGAAGAAGAGGGCAGTCCTTTGCCCATCCCGGTCAATATGGATGAAATTTACCCTGCTGTGGGCAATGAATTAACTATGGAAGTGTGGCAACAGCAATGGCAAACCTTTGAACAGGAAGGGTTAGACACCCTGGAAAAGCGTCGTCAGCAAGCATTGGATTTGGGCATTCACTGCCAAGCGGAACAAATTTTGGGCAGTCCAGGCAAAATTATCTGCCAGCGAGCCAAAGAGGATAACAGTGACATCATTGTGGTGGGGCACCGGGGCCGGTGGGGAATAAGCGAAATTCTCCTTGGTAGTGTGGGTAACTATGTCTTTCACCATGCCCACTGTTGCGTGTTTGTGGTGCCAACCCCGGACTGAGAGGCGATCGGGTCCTGAAGTTGACCGCGGAGCTTCCCCAAGTTAAATAAAACCATACCCTGAGCCATGCCTCCCATGAGTAACGATTCCATTGTCCGCCACGTTCTGGTCATTGAGGATCAGAAGTCTCGCCGCATCGTTTCCCTGGAAGAAAACACCTACGACATTGGTCGAGACCCCGGCAGTGCCATACCCATTTACGATCGCCAAGTTTCCCGCCACCACGCCACCCTGATCCGGGTTAACGACTACCAAAATCATCAATACACCTATCGTCTAATTGACGGCAATCTCCAGGGTAAACGCAGTACAAATGGCATAGTGATCAATGGTCAGTATTGTCTTTCCCACGAGTTGGAACACGGGGACGTAATTCGCTTTGGCAACAAGTCCAAAGCCAGTTACCACATTATGAATTTGACCACGGAGTCGGAGGAACAACCCTATGGAATCGAACCAGTATCGGTGGCGGCCAACCCGATCATGGGGGAAACCTACGTGGATCCCCTCAACTTTGCCCTGGCTGACCACGAGTATGGAGAAGGGGCCGGGTTTGACCATGAAGCAGTGGAAGTAGAGGAAGATTCATCCTTTTCTACGGCGGTGGTCTATAACGAGGAACTGCCGGATGTGGGCCGCAGTGCCCCAGGGCCAAGCCATCGTCCGCCGGCCACCCTGAGCGAAAATAGTACCCAGTTAATTGTTGAGTTGACCACCGCAGGGCGGGTACTCTACGCCAACGGGGCAACGAAAGCCTTATTTCCGGAATTAATGGCCATCCAGGCCCAACATCCCCTAATCCAAGGGCTCGCCAATTTATCCCTTACCAGGGAGGGCTTGCAATTGGAGCGAGATATTCCCATCGGCCAACAAATTTTCCACCAGCGGGTTTTCCTCGAGCCAGACCGGAGTCGCTTGCAGTGCTACAGCGAGGACGTAACCGAGTATCGCAAAATGGAGCAAGGGTTGAACGACCTCCACCACCGTTTGCGTGCCTATAGAGAATATACGGCCACAGGTTTTCTCCTGGTGGATGCCCGCACCAAAACCGTGGTTGAAGCCAACAGTGCTTTTTGCCAATTATTGGGCTATGAAGAACCAGAGGTTCTGGACCTCACCCTTTATCAGTTGATGGCCGCGGAACGGCCAGTGATCGAAGAATTATTAATTAACTTGGAAACCCAAGATTACCTATCGGCACCGGAACTGGAGTACCGTAATCGAGAGGGGCAAACGGTGCAGGTGAAGGGGGAAGTGTATCGCCAACCCTGGGAAGACAGGGAAGTGTACTGTTTTGTCATGCGCACCCCCCGGGGTCGCCAGGGCTATTCAGAAACCTTGGCCAACCAGGCGTTATATGACCCCATTACCAAGCTCCCCAACCGGGTCAACCTACAGAAGGAGTTATCCCTCGCCATTGATGCGGCGGCCCACCATCAGCATCTCATGGGGGTAATGTTTATCCACCTGGAGATTCTCAATCGCATTAACCAGGCCTATGGTTTTAGCTTTGGGGATGAGGTGTTTATGGCCTTCCACGGGGCGATCGCCGATTGTATGCGCTCTGGAGATACCGTCGGACAATGGGATAGCAACACCCTAGTGATTATTCTAGCCAAGATCAAAAGTCCCCAGGATTCCATTCGTCTAGCGGAAAGAATTTTAGATCGTCTGAAAAACCCCGTAACAGTGCGGGAACGGGAAATTATCTTTAATGTCAACATTGGCATTTCCGCCTACCCCAACGATGGTAACCGGGCCGAAGATTTACTCTCCCGGGCCAATACTGCCCTGCAAAAATTACGCCAGACTGGTTTTAATTGCTACCAATTCTATGATCCGAAGTTTAGCACCGCAGCCCTCCATCAAGCCCGCCTAGAAAATCTTCTCCAACAGGCGATCGCCAAACGCCAACTTACCCTGCAATACCAACCCCAAATTCATCTCCAAAGTGGGGAAGTCACCGGCATGGAAGCCCTACTCCGTTGGGAACATCCGGAAGTGGGAGAGATTGCCCCCGAAAAACTGATTCCCATTGCCGCCCGTAGTAATCTCATTTTTGAACTCAGCGATTGGATTTTTCGCACCGCCTGTCAACAAAATGTAGATTGGCAAAAGGATGGTTTACCCCCCCGGGCGATCGCCATTAACCTCTCAGTGCGAGAATTTTATCGCCAAGACTTGGTGATGATGGTAGGCAAAACCCTGGAGGAAACCGGCTTGGATCCCCAATGGTTGGAGCTAGAAATCACCGAAAATACCCTGCGACAACAACCGTCCAGAGCCCTGGCTATTCTCCAAGACCTCAAAGCCTTTGGCGTCAGAATTGCCCTAGACGACTTTGGTCGCGGCCAAATGGGCATTGGTTTTATCACCCAGTTTCCCCTCACCGCCATCAAAATTCATCAAGGATTCATGGCCCAATTGCGGGGTACCCCCCAGGAAATGGCCATTCTCCAGTCCATACTTGTATTGAGCCAGGGCTTCCAATATCGTCTAGTGGCCGAAGGGATAGAAACCGAAGCCCAACTCAGCCTGATCCGGCAACTGCAATGCCAAGAAGTACAAGGATTTTTGTTGAGTCGTCCCCTACGGAAACGGGAAATGGGGCAATTTTTACAGAAACAATTACACCAAAGCTAGGTCTTATCCCCATCATTAAAACTAACCGCAACTTGCCTTCATTGATGGTCCGCCCAAACCTCGAGTAAACCGTTAATAAAGTTTGCCTAAGAAGTACGATCAAACCGCTAGGGGTTATGTCAAACTAGAGGTGGGGTCGCAATTTAGCCAGATTTTGTCTCCATCATCGGGTCAAGATAAATATTTCCCTTGCCCATCCGCCCATCCTTGCTGTTATGACTAACCTGCCTGAATTTCGACATATATTTGTGATCGAAGATCAAAAAGCCCGTCGTATTATTTCCTTGGACGAACCAACCTATTCCATCGGACGGGAATCCAGCAATGATATTGTCATTTACGACCAGGTGGTATCCCGTCATCACGCCACCCTGATTCGCATCAAACCCACCCCCCAAAATGAAAGTTATTCCTACCGGATTTTAGATGGGGATTTGGAAGGCAATCGCAGTACTAATGGTCTGATTATCAATGGTCAGGATAGTGAATCCCACGACCTGCAGCATGGAGATGTGATCCTATTTGGCAGTCAGTCCAAGGCTAGTTACTACATCGTTTCCACTTCCTTGGAAATCGCTATGTTCAACCCCTTGGAGGCCATGTCCTTTGAAGACCTGTCGCGCCAAAGTTTAGGGGAATATACCAGCAAATCTACCATTATTAATGAAGAGGAACAGGAAGCCTCCCGTTTGGCCCCTAGTTCCGCTGATTTGGTGCGTTTTTCTTCTTTTGCTGAGCTTAGTCCCCATCCCATTGTGGAAATTGATTTCAATGGCAAGATCGTTTATCTAAATCCCCCCGCTAGTATTAAGTTTCGGGATATCAATGACCGGGGGGTTAGCCATCCTGTTCTGGAAGGTCTGCTTAACCAAGCCCAAAACGTCCGGGGCAATTTGCTTTTGCGAGAAGTGAAAAATGGGGATGAATGCTATGAGCAATACGTTCATTATTTAACTGAAAATCAAATTATTCGTAGTTACTTAATTGACATTACCCGGCGGCAACAAGCAGAAGATAGTTTAGCCCAACATACTTTCTACGACCCCATGACCGGGCTACCTAACCATGCTTTTTTTGAGGAACAATTGGCGATCTCCTTGGCAAAAGTACAGCGAGACCAGAGTCGGTTGGCGATCCTATTCCTCAATTTTTATAACTATGAACGGATGATCAACGCATTCGGACTGGGGTGTGGGGAAATTCTCCTCAAAACCGTAGCCAAACGCTTGAGCCAGTGGACGGAGAAGAAAGGCTTGGCCTGCCGCTGGCAGGGAAAACAATTTGCCATTTTGCTCAAGGAACCGGGGGATAATCAAGCTCTCACAGAAACCGTTAAGGAAATGCTGGCCATGCTGGAGGAAGGCATTGATGTGGCCAAACAAAAAATTCACCTTAAGGGTAAGGTGGGCATCGCCGTTTATCCCGATGGCGGTAGCGATGGGGCTAGCCTACTGAAAAATTCCCACACCGCTCTGGAACAGATTAAGGAAAAACACTTTGACTCCTTTGCCTTCTTTAACGAAAAGGCGGCCTCCAAAGCTAACCTGTTTTTTCGCTTGGAAAATCTCCTCTACGAGGCTTTGGACAAGCAACAGTTTTATCTGACCTACCAGCCCATTCTCCAGATCAACACGGGGGAAATTACCGGCATGGAGGCCCTGTTGCGTTGGCACCACCCTGAAATTGGCGAAATTTCTCCAGTTAATTTGATTCCCCTGGCGGAAAAAACTGATTTAATTGTGCCCATCGGTGAATGGATTTTAAGAACTGCCTGTCAACAGAATCGGCAATGGCAAGCGGCGGGGGTTCCCCCTTTGCCGGTGTGTATTAATCTCTGCCTCAACCAATTTCAAAATCCCGACTTGATTGCCAATATTCAAAGTATCCTAGAGGAGAATCAGTTGGAGCCCCACTGGTTGACCATTGAGGTGACTGAGAGCATCATTATGGAAAACATCGACTATTCCCGTCGGGCCATCGAGCAGTTAGCCGCCATGGGGGTCAATCTTTCCCTCGATGATTTTGGTGTTGGCTTGGGTAGTCTGTCCTGCTTGCAACAGTTTAAGATTCCCGCCGTCAAGATCCACCAGTCCTTTATCAAGGATTTGGACCACAGTCCCGTCAACGAGGCGATCGTTACTGGCATTATGACCCTGGGGAGAAAATTGGGCATCCGCATAATTAGTGAGGGCGTAGAAACCCAACAGCAGTTGGAAGTACTACAAAAACTACAATGCCAGGAAATACAAGGTTTTTGGTTCAGTAAACCCCTCAAAGTTGATGCCGCGACAGAACTTTTAAGTCAAAATAAAATCAAGGCTGATCCTCTGGCATAACTTAGAATTGATAGTTCCCTAATTCTCTATGAAGCAACACATACTAGTTCTAGAAGATGCCAATCAAAGAAGAACTATAATCCTGGACGAACAGCAATACTCTATTGGCCGCCATTCTGGTACTAGCATCCAGATACATTCTCGGCAGGCTTCCCGGCACCATGCCACCCTGATGCGGAAGACCAATAGTAAAACCAACGAAGAATGTTTTTGGATTATTGATGGGGATCTAGAAGGCAATAAAAGTCAAAACGGCGTCTTTGTGAACGGGGAAAAACGCCTCATCCATGAGTTAAAAAATGGTGACCTAATTAATTTTGGCTGTAGTATCAATGCTAGTTACCACGTTACCGGAGAGGGGTTCGGTGATTCTTCCTCCCAGCCGGTGGAAATGTTACCCCAGACTTCCCCCTACAATGAGGCGGTTTCTGCCCAGATTGCTTCTAGCTATAACGCTAGGGAAGGGGTTGATTTGTTGGCCGGCTCCAATGATGAAACATTCCATGAGCAGTCCTATCTGGATACGGCGACGGATTTGCCCAACCAGACTCTGTTTTTGGAATACCTAAATATTGCCCTTTCCAATGCCCGCCGTCACCATGCCCAGGTAGGGGTCTTGCTCTGTCGAATTGATAATTGGTCTGACATCAAGCGCAAACGAGGGGATGCGGTGGCCAATGCTTTTCTGCAGGAAGCGGGGCAAAAGCTGAAGGCAAATTTGCGCAATGGAGATATTGTTTCCCGTTGGGATAAGGATGAGTTTATTTTTCTGGTGTCCCAGGTGCAGGACACGAACAGTCTGTTGGGGATTGCCCGACGCTTGATGAAACCGGTGCTAACTCCGGTGATGGCGGGGGGAAGACCTTTCCAACCGGAAATTACCTACGGGGTGTCCCTCTATCCGGTGGATGGGGAGCAGGTGAATGATTTGATTGAGCATATCAGGGAAAATTTACAGCAGTTGTTACCCCAAATCACCAATCCCGGAGCAGGGGAGGCGGATGACCATATCGAAACAGCGGTGGATGTGCGCATCGATGCCCCCCAGCCAGTGCCAGAACTTTCTGATTCTGATCAGAAGCGTTTGGCGATCGTGGAAAAGCGCTTACTGCGGGCCCTGGAACAACATGAGTTGGAATTGTACTATCAGCCCCAGATTAATTGGCGCAAAAAGACCATTGAGGCCATGGAGGCGTTTATCCGTTGGCAACATCCCCAAAAGGGCCTACTGCCCCCGGGCCAGTTTTTGCCCTGGAGTGACCAAACGGAATTTATGGTGCCCCTCACCCGGTGGATTTTAGAAACGGCTTGCCAACAAAATGTCCTGTGGCAAGAGCAATTGCAAAGTCCCTTTTTGGTTTCCGTTAATATTTCCGAAAAGCAGTTTTACCATCCTTTGCTCAAAAATATGGTCATGGAGGCGATCGCCATGGCTAAGATGGAGACCCATTATTTGGAGTTAGAAATTCAAGAATCCACTGTGATGAAGGATTTTGGCCTGGCACAACAAATTATTACTAACTTGCACAACTATGGCGTGGGCTTTTCCCTCGATGATTTTGGCACGGATTATATGTCCCTGCGTTGTCTCCAGGATTTGCCTTTCCAAAAGCTAAAAATTGACAAATCCCTCACGGCACAGTTGCTGGAACAACCAGATAATGTTCCAAATCTGACCATGATGGAAACTCTGATCAGTCTTGGTAAAACCTTCAACTTGAAGGTGGTGGCCGAGGGGGTCGAACAGGAAGAACAGATTAATATTTTGGATAGCCTCAATTGCTTTTTCATGCAGGGCTACTGTTTCACTGAACCGTTAAATATTTTGGCAGCCAATAGCTTTTTACACAAATACATTGCGGGTGATTAGGTTTAGTTTTAGGGGCTGTTTGCGCCAGAGAAGCCAACGGTAGGATAGACTGAATATTACAAATTGTTAATGCGGACCCTGAAGCCGCTTGCCCGTTATGTCTCTTCCCATCCGCAATGTCGCCATCATTGCCCACGTTGATCACGGTAAAACCACCCTTGTTGATGCTCTTTTGAAGCAATCAGGCATTTTCCGGGAAGGGGAAGATGTACCGGTGTGCGTGATGGACTCCAACGACCTGGAACGGGAACGGGGCATCACCATTCTCTCCAAAAATACAGCGGTCCGCTACCAAGATACGTTAATTAATATTGTCGATACCCCCGGCCACGCCGACTTCGGTGGAGAAGTGGAACGGGTACTGGGTATGGTGGACGGTTGCGTCTTAATCGTCGATGCCAATGAAGGCCCCATGCCCCAAACTCGCTTTGTGCTCAAAAAAGCCCTCGAAAAGGGTCTGCGTCCCCTGGTGGTGGTTAACAAAATTGATCGTCCCCGGGCCGACCCCAACACCGCAGTGGATAAGGTGTTTGATTTATTTGTGGAACTGGGGGCAGACGATGACCAATGTGATTTCACTACTTTGTTTGCTTCTGGTTTAGCGGGCTTTGCCAAAGAAAGCCTCGAAGATGAATCGGAGGACATGAAGCCCCTGTTCGAGGCGATTTTGCACCATGTCCCGCCCCCGGCCGGCGATCCGAGCAAACCGTTGCAATTACAGGTGACCACCCTGGATTACTCCGATTATTTGGGGCGCATTATCATTGGCCGCATCCATAACGGCACCATTAAAGCCGGGCAACAGGCCGCTTTGGTTAAAGAAGATGGTTCCATTGCCAGGGGGAAAGTAAGTAAGCTTTTGGGCTTTGAAGGTCTGAGCCGGGTCGAGTTGGCTGAGGCTAGTGCTGGCTACATTGTGGCGATCGCCGGTTTTGCCGATGCCAATATCGGTGAGACTTTGACTTGCCCGGATGAACCCCAAGCTTTACCCCTGATTAAGGTGGATGAGCCCACATTGCAGATGACCTTTTCGGTCAACGATTCTCCCTTTGCAGGGCAGGAGGGCAAATTTGTCACCTCCCGTCAAATTCGGGACCGCCTTAATCGGGAATTGGAAACGAACGTTGCCCTGCGGGTGGAAGACGGGGAAAGTGCAGAGCAGTTTTTGGTATCCGGTCGGGGAGAATTGCACCTCGGCATTTTGATTGAAACCATGCGGCGGGAAGGTTATGAATTTCAAGTGGCCCAGCCCCAGGTGATTTATCGGGAAGTAAATGGTCAGCCCTGTGAACCGGTGGAATACCTAGTTTTAGACGTACCGGAGGCCGCTGTCGGCTCTTGCATCGAGCGCCTAGGACAACGGCGGGGGGAAATGCAAGATATGCAAACCGGCGTGAACGGTCGCACCCAATTGGAATTTGTCATTCCGGCCCGGGGCCTACTGGGCTTCCGGGGGGATTTCATCCGCATTACCCGGGGGGAAGGCATTATGAACCACAGTTTCTTGGAATACCGTCCCATGAGTGGCGATTTGGAAACCCGCTATAACGGTGTAATGGTAGCTTTTGAGGAAGGGGTGGCCACCTTCTATGCCATGAAAAATGCTGAGGATCGGGGAGTGTTTTTCATTACCCCCGGTACCAAGGTTTATAAAGGCATGATTATCGGTGAACATAACCGACCCCAGGATATCGAACTGAATGTTTGTAAAACCAAGCAATTAACTAACCACCGTTCCGCCACTGGGGATGAATTGGTGCAACTCCAAGCACCGGAAGATATGAACTTAGAAAGGGCTTTGGAATATATTGGCCCCGATGAGTTGGTGGAAATTACTCCGGAATCTATCCGTTTACGGAAAGTGGCCCGCAAAAAGTTAGTCAAACGTTAATTTTGACGAAACAATGAAGTTGCTCTCAAGGGCGAGCTTGCAAGCCCATTTTTCTGATGACAGTTAGCACCACAGAACCTTCCCCGATCATTTGGCCCACCATGGGTTGTGGCACCTGGGCCTGGGGTAACAAATTGCTCTGGGGCTACCAGCCTGCCATGGACGGGGAACTGCAACGGGTGTTTGAGCAATGTGTGGCAGCGGGAATAACCTTTTTTGACACTGGCGATTCCTACGGCACCGGTCGACTCCAAGGACAAAGTGAAAAACTATTGGGGCAATTTTCCCAGGCCTATGGAGGAGCAAATCAGGACAAAATTTGCCTGGCCACCAAATTGGCTCCCTACCCGTGGCGACTTACACCGCAGGCCATGGTTAAGGCCGGCATTGCTTCTAGGGAAAGACTACAGCGACCCATTGATCTGGTGCAACTCCATTGGTCTACTGCCAACTATGCCCCCTGGCAAGAACAGGCCCTGCTCAAGGGCTTAGCTCAACTCTGTCAACGGGGCGACGCTAAAGCTTTAGGTTTATCGAACTTTGGCCCAAAACGTCTGCAAAAGGCCTATAACTTTTGCAGGAATGAGGGGATTAGAATTACCAGTCTGCAAGTGCAATATTCTTTGCTTTCCACAGATCCCGTCAGTAAATTGGGTTTGAAAGACCTCTGTGATCAACTG
Source organism: Synechocystis sp. LEGE 06083 (assembly GCF_015207725.1). Classification (NCBI taxonomy): domain Bacteria; kingdom Bacillati; phylum Cyanobacteriota; class Cyanophyceae; order Synechococcales; family Merismopediaceae; genus Synechocystis; species Synechocystis sp. LEGE 06083. The sequence continues at coordinate 4,033 of NZ_JADEWJ010000063.1, read as the reverse complement.
GACATTAAATTAATTGCCTATAGTCCCCTGACCCTGGGACTGTTGACTGGCAAATATAGCCCCCAAGGGCCTTTCCCGCCAGGCATTCGTGGCCTATTGTTCCGGCGGTTATTGCCCAAAATTAAGCCCCTGCTGGACACTCTCCAGGCGATCGCCACGGAGCGGGAAAAAACCATGGCCCAGGTCGCATTGAACTGGTGTATATGCCAGGGCACCATGCCTATTCCAGGGGCAAAAAACTGCCAGCAGGTACAGGACAATCTGGGAGCCTTGGGTTGGAAATTAGACAGTGGGGAAATGGATGAGCTGAATGGACAGGCGGCTTCCTTGCCCCAAACTATGGTGCAGAATATTTTCCAGAGTCGTTAGCTCGTGCAAAGGTTAGTTAGGTTGACCGGAACTAATCGAAGTTCTTCGCTTATCGGCCCAAGTCTTCGGGGAAGGGCCCTGGTCGCACTGCAATCATTTGTGATTTTTGGCCACGCTTAACGGCGATCGCCAAGGGTTCACCGATTTGGCTCACTTCCACCCGTTCTTGAACGTCACTGGCAGTTTTAACCCCCATGCCCCCCACTTCGAGAATAATGTCCCCAGGGGCTAACCCGGCCTGGGCCGCCGGAGAACCTTGACTGACTTGGACAATTAAAACCCCTCTGTCCGCTGTCACCCCTGCTGGCAATTCCCCACTGGCTCGTAACTGTTTAGTCATTTCTGGGGTGAGAGTAACCATGTGAATGCCAAGGTAGGGATGCTCCATTTTGCCCTTGGTAAACAGATTTTCTGCCACATTTTGGGCCGTTTGGATGGGAATGGCAAATCCTAGTCCCTGAGCATCGGCTCGGATGGCGGTGTTAACCCCAATCACCTCCCCTTTGGCGTTGAGCAGGGGACCACCGGAATTACCAGGATTGATGGCCGCATCGGTTTGGATGAAACGCACCCGTTTGTCCGGTACCCCCACCTCGGAACTGGAACGCCCCAGGGCACTGATAATGCCAACGGTAACAGTGTTGTCCAAACCCAAAGGATTACCAATGGCGATCGCCCATTCCCCAGGCTGCAGGCGATCGGACTGGCCAATTTCCACCACAGGCAAATTTTCCGCCTCAATTTTTACCACGGCCACATCGGTCATGGTGTCGATCCCCATCACCTTGCCTTCCAGGACAGAACCATCTTTGAGGGTTACTTTGACAGTGCTGGCTCCTTCCACCACATGGGCATTGGTCAAAACTTCTCCGTCAGGGCTCAAAATGAAACCAGAACCGGTCCCCTGTTCCCTGGGGTCGGGGTTGGTGGGCATTTCTTCACCAAAAAAGCGACGGAAAAAGGGTTGGTCTCCCATGGGGCCACTCTGGGGAGAGGCGCTCCTTTCCGCATCAATTCTGACCACTGCGGGACCAATTTTTTGCACCGCCCGGGCAATGAAATTTAACTCCTGATCATCCTGGGCAGAGCGGGGCAGAGGCAGGGGGAGGGCACTGCGGTAATTACTCTCGACGGGGACAGGAGTCAGACTTTGGGGGCTGGTATTGACAGGAGAATCGAGGGAGGAACGGTTTTGGCCTGAAGACAAAAGATAACCCCCCCCAGCGGCACCGATCGCCCCACCGAAGAGGAGTAGAAGCACGGCCACGCCTAAATGTGATGCCTTCAGATGAATTGCCATGGAAAATTGTTAATAGTCAGTGCCTTAACTTTAACAAACTGGAGCTGGGGAAGTTGTTACCAAAGGACGAAAACCACTTCCCCCCAAGCTCAGGCCAATGGCAAAAGAAAACCCTATTCCCAGAAGGGATTACTTTCTCCGTGGGTACAGACCATATTTTGATTGTTGGCTAAGTTATTCATCCAGCTTGTCATTTCTGCCTTACCGCCTTTCCCTTCTAGCCAGAAGACTGTGATTAGTCCCATGGTGGCGTTAGTTTCACAGGAAAAAGTGGCATCATCAGGCTGAACGGGGGGAATATTTTGTTCGCATTCCCAAGTTTGGTCTGGGTTGACGGTTTCTTGCCAACCCTTCAGTTCTTTAACTTCTACTGCAACACTTTTACTGCCGTTTTTACATACCCAGGTGACCAATTGGTCGGGTTGGTCAGTGATGTCATCTACATCAGGGGTATCCAAGGCCTCTTCCACGGTGGGTATGTCATCCCCTGGAGCTACCTGGGCTGAAGTGGTCAATCCATAGCCCCCTGTGGCCATTAACACCGACACCGATAGGGCAATTCCCCGCAGTAAAGATTTCATCACAACCTACCCTCTGGAAAAAGTGATTCAAGATATTCAAGACACATTGACCATAGCATTTTTCCCTAAAGAGCTGACGCCAAAGGGTGCTATTTCTACAACTGGACTGACCAGGGAGCTAGGTAATTTTAACTAGCTTTTTTGTCTGCTTTGATCCAGGTGACTAAGGTCGGGACAACGGTGGCGATCGCCAGATTTTGAACACTTTTATCGGCCCGCTTGACCACTTCTAACTGTCCCTGTTTGAGGGATTTGCCGGTAACCACCCGATAGGGAATGCCGATTAGTTCGGAATCTTTAAATTTGACCCCGGCCCGTTCGTTGCGGTCATCGAGCAGGACATCCACCCCGGCGGCTTGGCATTCTGCGTAAATTTGCTCGGCCACCTGCATTTGTTCCCCATCCCCCACATTGGGCACCACAATGACCACTTCGTAGGGGGCGATCGCCGTGGGCCAAATAATGCCATCTTTGTCGTAACTCTGCTCAACGGCGGCCTGGGCTAAGCGGGAAACACCAATGCCGTAACAACCCATCACTAAAGGTTTTTCTTCCCCTTGTTCATTGGTAAAAGTAGCCCCCATGGCTTGGGAATATTTAGTACCCAATTGGAAAATGTGCCCCACTTCGATGCCCCGGGCAGTTTTTAATTCACCGTTGGGATCATGGACCGGGCGATCGCCAACCAGGGCTTTACGCACATCTACCACCAATTTGGGGAGGTCAAAGTCAGTACCCCAATTAGCTCCGGTGACATGGTAATCAACTTCATCAGCGCCGGTGGCAAAGTTAGTTAAATCTACCGCTGTTTGATCCACCAGGCGGAGAAAACTTGGTACCGCATAACGAGATTGATCATTCCGCAGTTGGAAAAGTAAGTCACCACGTTTGGACTGAGGTTGTTTATTAATGCACTCCATAACTTCAGATACAGAACTAATATTTTTTTCGATGAAAATTTTTGCATCAGTTCCGAAAATAAAGTTCAGTTTATCTGGGTTAAGATTTTCTGGATATTTGGCAATGTAATCATCACTAACGCCGGGGGAAATATAGCCCAGTGGTAAGGGTTTAGCTGCCCATTTTTGCTGTTCCTTTTCATCGGGAACGGTCAAGCTCAAAATATTAGTGCTTTCATAATGGGATGCTAACTTAGTTAACTCATTGGTCAGTTTTACTTCGTTAACTTCCTGGTCGCCCCGGATACTCACTAGCACTAAAACCGTTTTGCTCGCATTAAACACCGCTTGATATAAAACGTTTTTCACCACATTGCTGGCATCACAATCCAAGCATTGGCACATCTTGGCGATCGTGGCAGTGTCAGGGGTTGGTTCTTTTTTGTACGCACTAAAAGGAGACGGTTTAGCATCCGTAGGGAGGGACACCGCTTTTTCAATGTTGGCGGAATACAGGCCATCTTCGGTGTAAAGAATTTCATCCTCCCCCGCATCCGCTAGCACCATAAATTCCTGGGAGCCGGAACCACCGATCGCCCCGGAATCTGCATCCACCGCCCGGAAGTCTAGGCCACAACGGCTAAAAATATTTCTGTAGGCTTGGTCCATGGCCCCGTAGGTTGCCTTTAAACTAGCTTCGTCGCAGTGGAAAGAATAGGCATCTTTCATAATGAATTCCCGCCCCCGCATTAAACCGAAACGGGGACGAATTTCATCCCGGAATTTGGTCTGAATCTGGTATAAATTCACCGGCAGTTGACGATAGGAACGGATCATTTCCTTGGCGATCGCCGTAATCACTTCTTCGTGGGTGGGTCCCAGGC
>NZ_JADEWJ010000062.1:0-15931 GCF_015207725.1 Synechocystis sp. LEGE 06083 | reverse complement strand
GTTCCAAAATGCGTTGGAAAAGATAACCCGTCCCCCGGGCAGTGAGAATTAATTCGGGATTGCTGGGGTCTTCCTCCAGCTTGGCCCGCAGGCGGGAAATATGCACGTCCACCACCCTGGTATCCACATGGCGTTCGGGGGTGTAGCCCCACACTTCCTGGAGAATTTCGGAACGGGAAAAGGGCTCCCCGGAGCGACTCACCAACAGTTCCAAGAGGCTAAATTCCATCCCTGTTAGGCGGATGCGCTCATCCCCTTTATACACTTGCCGCTTGTTGGTATCAATGCGAATGGTGGCAATTTGCAACACGCCCGAACTGGGAATGCCCGGCATACCGTTTTTGTCCACCCGCCTTAGCACGGACCTGATTCTAGCTTCCAATTCCTTGGGGGAAAAGGGCTTCACCACATAATCATCGGCCCCCAGTTCCAAACCGGTAATGCGATCGGCCACATCCCCCAGGGCGGTAAGCATGATAATGGGAATGTCCGATTCTTTACGTAGTTCTTGGCAAACGCCGTAGCCGTCCAGCTTGGGCATCATCACATCCAACACCACCAAATCGGGGTTGCTCTCATGGAAAGTGGAGATCGCCTCTTCGCCGTCGGCCGCCGTCACCACTTCATAGCCAATCATGGATAAACGGGTTTCCAGTATGCGTCGGATGCTGGCCTCGTCGTCGACCACCAATATTCTTTCTTTATTGGTTTCCAAGATCCACAACCCTCCTTTGGTTAACTTGTATAACGATTAGTGAAGTTTCGTGGCACAAAGCCATTTCCCTAAGCATATAGCCAAATTGAGGGTTTAGTATCGTCCGTATCAGTGGGAATGGGGTCGATCAGGCAATTTTGGTAATCAAGTTCTCTACCCGTTCCTTAATTTGTCCCCGCACTGTGCGGAAAACCTCTAGGGACTGACCATCCGGGTCTTCCAGTTGCCAATCCTCAAAAATTTCCTGAGTAACCCACTCCGGCGGTAGATTTACCCCACAGCCACAGAGGGAAATAACTGCATCGTAATCGTCGGCGTTAAAGTTTTCGATGGGATCAGAAGTTTGGTCACTGATATCTATGCCCACCTCTGTCATCATTTCAATGGCAGTGGGATGGACCCGGGAGGATTCTAGACCGCAACTGGTAACGGCTATTTTGCCCGCCCCTAGGGTTTTGGCAAAGCCTTCTGCCATCTGGGAGCGGCAGGAATTACGCTTGCAAACGAACATGACTTTTTTCATGGTTTTAGCTTGGATATTGGTGAAATTATCAGTCGGTAATTTTTTGTGGTCTGGGCCAAACCGACTCCAAAATCATTGGGAATCGGCAGTTCTAGCTTTTCTTTCGCTATGGCGATCGGTCAGATAATCCACCTTATTCCGCAGCAACAGGGTGAATTTGTACAGTTCTTCCATCACATCCACCACCCGGTCCCGATAGGGAGAATCCTTCATGGTGCCGTCTTCGTGGAATTCCTGGTAAGCCTTGGCCACGGAGGATTGGTTGGGAATGGTAAACATACGCATCCAACGGCCAAGAATCCGCATGGTGTTGACGGCATTGAACGATTGGGAGCCACCACTGACCTGCATGACTGCGAGGGTGCGCCCTTGGGTGGGTCGGATGGAACCCACTTCTAGGGGAATCCAATCAAGTTGATTTTTGAGAATGCCCGTAATGTTGCCGTGCATTTCCGGGGAAGACCAGACTTGGCCCTCTGACCATTGACTTAGTTCTAGGAGTTCTTGCACTTTGGCATGGCTGTCCGGAACTTGGCCCCGCAGAGGCAATTCCCTTGGGTCAAAAAACTTGGTTTCTGCTCCCATGGCGGTAATAATTCGGGCGGCTTCTTCAGCGAGTAAACGGCTATAGGAACGCTCCCGCAGGGAACCATAGAGAAATAAAATCCGGGGAGGATGGTCAAAATTTGTCATTGGGGCGATTGTCTTAACAACTAGTTGCAACCTAATTGAGAATTAGCACAACGGGGATCTAGCAAGGTGGCTTTTTCCGGATCCCTGGGGAACCAAAAGGCGGTTTTTTTGCAAATTTCCACCAGCATCAACATCACTGGTACTTCGATTAACACTCCCACCACGGTGGCCAAGGCGGCCCCAGAATTAAGACCAAATAACATTACAGCGGTGGCGATCGCCACTTCAAAATGGTTACTGGCACCGATCAGAGCGGCGGGGGCGGCATCTTCGTAGGTGAGTTTGAGCTTTAGGCCCAGTGCATAGGTAATGAGAAAAATAAAATTGGTCTGGATAAATAAGGGCACTGCAATTAACAAAATATGCAGAGGATTATTAACAATTAATTCCCCCTTAAAAGCAAAGAGCAAAATTAACGTCAATAACAAAGCCACAATGGCGATCGGGCTCAGGTATTGCAAAAACTGGGTTTCAAACCATTGCTTTCCCTTATATTTCAAAATCCAGTAACGACTGTAAATACCGGCGGCCAGGGGCAAGCCTACGTAAATCAACACCGACAGCACAATGGTCTGCCAGGGTACTGTCAAGTTACTGGCCGACAATAGCCATTTGCCTAAAGGGGCATAGAGAAACAGCATGGCCAGGGAGTTGACTGCCACCATCACCAAAGTTAGGCCCTGATTGCTATAGGAAAGGTAACCCCACATCAAGACCATGGCCGTACAGGGGGCAATGCCCAGCAAAATACAACCAGCGATGTAGGAATTGGCCAATGTCACCTCCTGACCCCGAATGATCTCCGTGGCAGTTAACAGCGGCGCGAACAAATAACCCAGGAAAAATTGGGCAAAAACCACCATGGTAAAGGGTTTAATAAGCCAATTCACCACTAGGGTCAACATCACCGGCTTGGGAGCCTTGAACGCCTGCCGTGCCTGGGAAAAGTCAATTTTCACCATGATGGGATACATCATGAAAAATAAACAGATGGCGATCGGAATGGAAACGTTATAAACACTCCAGGAATCCAACGTTTGGGCCACGGTGGGTAACAGTTTACCCAGGGCAATGCCAAGGACAATGCAGAGAGCAACCCAGAGGGTAAGGTATTTTTCAAATAAATTGAGTGTTCCCCCAGCCTTAATAGCTTTGGGGTTAATGCGACTGACCATGGCAACCCATCAAAAAAACTTGATGAAAGAACGATACATCAAACAAACTTGATATGTCAACCGCGTCGGTGGGAAGGTCCCCTCGCCCTGATCAGTGGCGATCGCCCACCCAATTGAATGGTTAGATAGTCAGACTGCCAGTCCTAGCTTGATTGAATCATTCCCACACCAAGTAAAATAGGGTCTTGCCAGCTAAAGCCATCATTTCAGCTTGGTCATGCTGATGATTAAAGAATAATTGACAAACTAATTTGTGAAGGTCGCACCGGTCCCATTGCTCCAATAAAACAATGCCTTCAAAAAAAATTATTAAAATATCTCAAAATATTGTCTTGATTTTCGCTTCCATCGCCTTTAGCTTGGTTTTAGCTGAAATTGTCCTCAGACTAACAAATTTAGGCAAATATAGTCTCTACGATCGAACCTTGTTTTTCACCGCACCTTCCCTGGTGCAAGGAAAGGATAAAACAGTTAAATATGAACCAAAAACTGACATTAGAAGCGTTGCCATCTACGGAGACCAGGTCGATTATGATATTACCTATGGCACTAACAATCTCGGCTTTGTCGATAATGTAGATTATGATTTTAATTTAGCATCAACCAAGAAAATTGTCTTTATTGGTGATTCTTTCACCGCGGGAGATGGAAGCAACCATACCTGGGTTAGCCAACTGCGGCAATTGTTAGATAGCCCAGATACCAATCTCTACAACTTTGGCGTAACCGGCACTGGCATTAAACATTTTCGGCAGTTACTCACAAGTGTTAAGGACACCGCCCATTTTAACGAAATTAATATCATGGTCATTGGCAATGATTTTTTTCGTCCTTTATGGTATCCCGTGGTGCAAGGGCAAGCTCTCTGGTTTTGTTCCCAAGAAAACGCCCAGGATTGTGTAGAAAAATATCCCCCCGTTATCTATACTGCAGACAAGAATGAAAGCCAAACTGAATTGATTAATCGGGCAAAACAATTGTATGAAACGAAGAACCTCCCAGAGCAGAGCAAGCCCAATTTTCTGCAGCAGTTCAGGCTATACAATTTAATGTGTGACCTATATAGTTTGGGCAATAATAAGCCATCTTCATTAAACTTTTGTCCCCATCTTAGGTTTGCCCAGGCCAACGAGTATGACAAAAATGAACTATACAAAGATTCCTTAATTACTTTACAGGAAATTAAGAATAGTTATCCTGATGCAGTTATTCGTGTTGTCCATATCCCGGAAAAAGGTGAAACTTTTAACAATAAGTACTCTTTGGAAATCCGTGATGACATCAAGCAAATGGGATTGGAGTATGTTGCCTTACTAGAAATCTGCCCTTGGAACCGAGACATGTACCATAAACACGACGCCCATTTTAACGATTTGGGCTATCGTAATTTGACTAACTGTATTTGGGAAAATTTATTTTGAATTTCCTGGCTACCAACGCCTTCCCCCCTTTTTTAAGGGGGGTTAGGGGGGATTGATCACCTTTCTCAAAGCATATCTCCATACTCATCCAGCAGGGCGAGGATATTCTCTAATTGTTGTCGATGGGTGGGGTTGGGCTCGAGTTGGTAGCGGATGAGTGCAAGACGGTATTGATTTTCGATTCGAGTTCGGCGAGCCTCTCGTTCTCTTGCCTCAGCTCTTTCATTCTCTGCTCGTGCAAGATCCTCGCTTCTTCGTTGTATTTCCTCAAGTCGGACAAACCCCCGTAGGAGTTGATCCAAGACCACAAACGAGAAAGTAAGCCCGGCGAAGCTGAGGCTGGCCCATTGGGGGATGGGGAGGGTGTAGTTTCGGAAGTAGATGGTGTCATACTTTAATGCTACTCCAGTCAAAAAGACTAGCAGGGAAACAGTTCTCCCCCCTTGAAATGGGGGGTTAGGGGGGATTAAAAAGGCAAAAACTCACAAATACGCTCCCAAACTCCATCCAAATTATCAAGAACTTCCCGGTTAGTAAAACGAATTACAGACAGTCCATAGCTTTCAAGAATACGAGAACGTTGTTGATCATAGGCCAGGTTATCGGGTGAAAAATGGGAATCGCCATCTACTTCAATTACTAACTTTAATTGGGGAATATAAAAATCGACAATGAAATGATCAATAGGACGTTGTCGCCAAACCCGAATGCCACCACGACCAAAGGGCTTAGTACCTTTTAATAGGTTCCAGAGTTTTCGTTCTGCTGGGGTGGAATTTTTACGCATTTTCCTGGCCCGCTCGATCAAGTCGGGATTATAGGGTAGGAAGAAATCACTGTTTTTTAGTTGATTCACTGGTTAGCCCCCCAAGATAACTCAAAGTTTCTTTTATGCAGCCGGAACTTTACTGAGGAAATTTACGGATTTGATCGTAATCTATAGCAAAGATTGCTAAGGTTAGGACATAATATAGGGAAAGAGTTAGGAAAAAAGCGATGCCAGCCCCCTACAGTATAGATCTAAGAGAGAAAGCGGTAAGTGCAGTAGAAAAAGGAGAGAAGAAAAGCCATGTCTGCCGAACACTGAACATTAGTCGCAACACCTTAGACCTATGGATAAAAAAGAAGAAAGAGACAGGAAGCGTGGCCCCGAAGAGAGATTATGAGCGTGGTCCACGACCGAAAATAGATGATTTGGATAAATTCAGAGAATTTGCGGAAGAGAACGGTCATTTAACGCAAAAACAAATGGCAGAAAAATGGCCAGAGCCTGTAAGTAGAATAAGAATAAGTAAGGCTCTAAAGAAAATAGGATTTACTAGGAAAAAAAACTTATATTTACAGGGAAATAGATGAGGATGCGAGAAAGGCATTTGAAGATGAAATCAAGCAATATGCGCCAGAAAGACTGACATATATGGATCAAGCCGGTCTAGATGACACTCTAGACTACCCCTATGGGTACTGTCATAAATCAGAGAGATTCAAGGCAAATAAATTAGGACATAGAACCAAGAGAGTCAGCATAATAAGTTGTTGGTGGAATGGAACAACAATAGCTCCAATGATATTTGAAGGATACTGTAACGCTCAGGTAGTATGCACATGGATAGAAGAAATGTTATTACCAGAGTTAATACCAGGTCAGATACTCATCATGGATAATGCAAGCTTCCATCCGAAAGAAAGAATAAAGGCATTGCTAGCAAAAGCTGGGTGTGAGGTTATATTTTTACCACCATATTCACCAGACTTGAACAAAATTGAGAAGTTCTGGGCGAGACTAAAACGTTATGTTTCCCAACTTGTTAGTAAGGGAGAATCGCTAATTTCTGCATTGGATATAGCGTTGCGAAAACTATCCTAACTATCTCGTTCTTTGCTATATTTATCCTCTCTAGTTCCTGTTTGTAAAGTTGAGTTGAATCCCCCCCTAGGACCCCTTCAAAATTTAAGTCCCCCTTTACTAAGGGGGATTTAGGGGGATTTCCTTCCTTTATGGAAATAGTAATTTATCCCCCCTAGCCCCCCTTTGTAAGGGGGGAATGAAAAGCAGAAAAAACCGCCCCCGGAGGGACGGCTGTAATTAAATTAAGTCCGTTGTTTATTTAAGCTGGGCAAATTAGACCCAGCTAAGCTTCAAGTTATTAGACGTTGAACGCACGAACTTCGAAGTTTTCGGTGAGAGGAATCGCACCGCCGAAGGTACCGGTAATACCAGTGATTTCCACCAGGAAGTCATCCTGGGTATTAACTTCCGCCACACCGTCGTTGATAAAGAGGAATTGACGACCGGCGAGAGCCCCATCGGTAACGTTGATCTGTTGCATCTGGAGGAGGGAAGCCAAGAACTTGGGTTCAGGACCGGGAGTACCTGGAAATATCTGTATCCCGCCGGAGAAGGAGGCCACCGTATTCGTCACAGACTCGAACACATTGTTCAAGTTATCAGCGGTAGCATTAGTCACCGTGGCAGCTAGGTTGAAGCCAGTACCATTGACAGGGTAGATGCCCGCTGGTACCGGAGGAAGTAAGCTGCCACCAAACGCTAGGGTAGGAACCCCTGCCTGCAAGTTAAGGTTAGCCAGGAAGTTACCCTGACCGGCGGCAAACACGAACTTGTCATTAATGGTGTTGAAACCAGTAACCACGTCAACGTTGGCACCGTTGCGGGCACCGTTCTCAGAGGCACCGTTCATGTACCAAATTTCGTTGTCGCCGTTGATACCTTCCCCAAAAGGATTGGTGATGTTGTTGCCAAGGACAATGGTATCGATGCCGCCACCACCGTAGTAGGTGTCATCACCTTTGCCACCTTGCAGGAAGTCCTTACCGCCGGCTAAAGCAAATTTAGTGGCATCAGACAAACTGAAGAGGTTAGCGTCACCAAAGTCGCCACCATCGTCAACCAGGATGGCAAAGTCACCAACCAGAAGGTCTTCTCCGTCGCCACCGAAGATAGCATCGTTACCACCAATTAAAGTTACGTCGGTAGCCGTGGGCAAGAATTTATCAGTTACAAAGAACAAATCACCGAATAGTCCGTTGCCATCAACGCTATTACCGCCTTCGATAAAGTCGTTGCCAACTTCAACTAGGCCGGTACTTGGATTGAATGAACCAAAGGTAAAGTTGTCCAAGGTGAGACTAGTCTCGGCATCGATAAAGATATCACCAACGATGAATTCGCTACCTTTGCCTGCGCCCAAGGAGTCCTGACCAAATAGAGTGTCATTACCGCCGAGCACAGTGGTTTTGGTAATTGTGACATCACCGCCATCGATAAGTACGTCACCAAAGATGCCATCGTTACCTTCACCACCTTCGATGATGTCGCCACCGCCAATAATGAAGGTGTCTGCAACCCCATCACCTTCAATTGTGACACTGCCAGCACGAATACTTAGGTCGCCGACTAGTTCGTCGTTACCAGTACCGCCCTCAATGAGGTCGCCACCACCTTCGATAATAGTGGGGTCAATTAAGACGCTGTCAGCATCAATCAGTAGATCACCAACGATCTCGTCGTTACCGGTACCACCGTCAATGGTGTCATCACCACCCAAGAAAAGACTATCAGTGATTGTGACGTCTCCACCAGCACTAATCCATAGATCACCGACGATTTCGTCGTTACCGGTACCACCGTCAATGGAGTCGTCACCACCGAAGAAAAGACTATCAGTGATTGTGACGTCTTCATCAGCACTAATCAATAGATCACCAGCGATTTGGTCGTTACCAGTACCGCCGTCAATCGAGTCGTCACCGCCCACAATGAAAGAGTCAGTGTCGATGCTGACATCGACAGCGTTATCAATCAAAAGATCACCAACGATTAGGTCGTTGCCAGTATCACCAGAGAGAGTGTCGTTACCACCCCCAAATGTAACAGTAAAGTCAAAAGAAGGAGTACCAACAAACCATTCATCACCGGAGATAGTGTCATTACCGATGCCGCCGTGGAGGGTGTCGTTGTCGCCACTACCAATGATGGTGTCCTTGCCCACGTTGCCCACAACAGTGAAGCCATTGGTGGGGGAGGGGGCACCGGGGCCAGTATTTGCGTTGGACAAATCAACCAGCAGACCAAGTGGGCTAGCAATTTCGAGATTCGCTTCGCCTTGGTTCCATGTACCTTCTTTTCCTGGAGGCCCATCTGGGATCGCGATCCAGTCGCCGACCACGGCAATATTGGCTACGGCATTCTTAGACACTTGGAACTGATCACCATCAGGACTTGTGCTGTTGCCCAAATCACCAACGAAGTCAATGCCAGCATCGATGATAAAGAGGTCGTCGCCTTCGTCACCGAACATGGTGTCGTCATCTTCACCACCGACCAGGATGTCGTTGCCGTCGCCACCAATTAGGAAGTCATCATTGGCACCACCAGAGAGGAAGTCATTACCGGCATTACCAACGAGGGTGTCTTCGCCGTCTTCACCGAAGAAAGTAACGTTACCAACTCCGGTCATGACAATTAGGTCGTCGCCAGTGCCACCAAATGCTAGGTGGTTGCCGTCGCCATTGAGGAAGATGTCGTCATTACCAGCGCCACCATCAACAATGTGACCGTTAAAGGCGGTAAAACCAACAGCAAGAGCATCCCCGTTGATAGTAATGGTGTCGTTGCCGTCACCACCATTAACGGTGTGACCAGCATTGGCATCACCATCAATTAGCGAAGCAAAAGCAGTGGCATCACCATCATCAACACCATCATCAACACCATCGCCGATGGTAATGATGTCGTCGCCATTGCCGCCATTAACACTGTGACCAGCACTGGCATCACCATCAAGGGAATCAGCAAAGGCGTCACCTTCAATAACGATCAGGTCATTGCCAGTACCACCACCAACAGTGTGACCAGCAAGAGCATCATCATTTACCAGGGTTGTTGTGGCAGTAGCATCACCACTTATGAAAACAATGTCATCATCATCGCCAGCATCAACTTCGTGACCAGCTTCAGAGTTGACCGCAATGGCATCGCCACTGATGTCGATGAAATCTTCACCTTTACCACCGAAGACCACATGGCCAGCGGATGAGCCGACAGCATCACCTTCGATGATGATGGTATCGTCGCCATCACCACCAACTTCGGCAAATACACCGCCGCCTAGATCAACACCGTTGACAACGTGGCCAGCAATGGGACCAGTGGCATCGCCGGTAAGGAGGATGTCGTCATTACCAGCACCACCAATAACCGTGTGGCCAGCATCGACAGTACTGGATGCCTTACCAGTAATAGTCAGCGTGTCATTGCCAGCACCACCATCGAGGACATGACCAGCGGTATTGGCATCCCGGGAGATAGAGATTGTGTCGTTGCCGGAACCGTTCAGGAAGGTTAAGTCACCACCGGGGGTATCAACAAAGGCTTTGAGATCGCCAGTGAAGATGGGATTACCCTCAAACTCAGGAATCAGAGCAGAACCAGTGGCATCAACATTGACAGTGGAGCTAATGAGGGAAGTAGCCAGCGTTAGGTTTTCATTGCCAGTGATGCCAATGTTTTCAACCTCTAAAATGCCGTCAATTTCTACCGTATTGGTAATACCTTTAGAGGTGGTACTAACACCGGACGTGATACCGAGATTTTCATAGCCACCGGTACCAGAGAAGTCACTGACGTTAACGCGAGTGTTGCCAGCTTTGCTAGCCGTAACTTGGTCAAGGATGAGTCCCAGAACATCGTCATCTCCAGCTAGGAAAGGATCGCCGATGGTAACGTTGACATCATCACCAAAGAAGTAGTTCTGAACGGTGATGGTTTCCAGGGTGCTCTGGAGATCAATCAGAGAGAAGTCGCCATTAACACTACCGCTGGCTTTCAGGTTCTTCAGATCCGTAACAGTAACACCACCAGGATTATTGGCAAAGATGTTCAGGTCATCCTGGAGCAGGGTGACGTTGAGGTCATCAACCCCTTTCATTTGCAGTTGGACCAGGTTGCTGCCAAAGGTGCTTGCCACCCAAGTAACAGTGAGGCTGGTATCTTCACCAATGCCGGTTAGCTTATCGCCAGTGTTCAGGGTGTTACCTACAGCGCCACCAAGACCTTGCTCAGGAGCAGCAATGAAAGTAGTGGCAGAGACGATGTCATTACCGAGAGTCAAGTTGACGGTACTGCCATCACCGGGGCCATCCAGGATGCCAAGACCGCCTAAATCAAATACGGCACCAGCGGCGGAACCAGAGATGGTAACAACAACGCTGAATCCTTCAGTGAATTCAGGAATGCCGTCCAGGAAGGGAGAGTAGTCAACGGAGGCTGAAAGCGCACCCGCGGGGATAACGACCGTAATGGGAGTAAACTGACCGCCGATAAAGTCATTGGTGTTGGACTCATCGGTACCAGTGTCAGGGGCAGTGGGATCACCAGGGGTAAGGAAGAAGGTCACCGTTGTGTCCGTTGCCTGAACCTCGCTCAAAGTAACAGTAATTTCAGTTACAGAGCCCTCATGCACCTGGGGACGGGAAGCCGTAATGTCAACAGTGGTGAAGGTAAAGTCAGCGGCATTACTGGCATTTTCAACCAAGAATTGCTGTTCGTCAGAAACAATGCCGAGATTACCTGGAGCATTGGTCAACTCATAGCTAGTAGCACCAATGAGTATTTCGGTGGGTGCATCAGTCAAGTTAGCGAGACTGTCAGCCACGGCGTAGGGACCGACAAAGTTACCCAGACCTTGCAGAGTTTCAGCACCAGCAACGGTCACACCCACACCGGGGTCAGACAGTTCCACGCTGGTGGCATCCAGAACCACAGAAGAAGAGGCGTTGGCCAAGATATTGGCGGAAGTATCTTCAATGGCGTACACACCATCGAAGCCAGGGATACTAAGGAGAATTTCAGCCTCAGCAATAGTGACGGGGGTACCAGCATTGGACAGTTCCACACTGGTGGCATCAAGAACCGCAGGGGTAGTAGCGGCGGCAAGAATAGCAGCGGAGGTATCTTCGATGTGGTAGGGACCAACAAAATTACCCAAACCTTGGAGAGTTTCGGCTCCATCAACGGTTACGGGCACACCAGGGTCAGACAGAGTAACACTGTCAGCATCAAGTACTGCACCGGTGGTAGCAGCGGCCAAGATGGCGGCGGAAGTATCTTCGATGTTGTAAGGACCAACAAAGTTACCCAAACCTTGGAGAGTTTCGGCACCGTCAACGGTTACAGGTACACCAGGGTCAGACAGAGTAACACTGTCGGCATCGAGCACCGCACCAGTGGTAGCGGCGGCCAAGATGGCGGCAGAGGTATCTTCAATGTTGTAGGGACCAGCGAAGGTGGGTAAGCCTTGGAGAGTTTCAGCCTCAGCAACGGTTACGGGTACACCGGGGTCGGAAAGTTCAACACTGGTGGCATCCAGAACCGCAGGGGTAGTAGCCGCCGCAAGAATGTTGGCGGAAGTATCTTCGATGTGGTAAGGACCCTCAAAGTTACCCAAGCCCTGGAGAGTTTGGGCACCAGCAACGCTGACGGGTACACCGGGATTGGAAAGGATAACGCTCTCGGCATTGAGAACCGCAGCAGAAGTTGCATTACCCAAGATGGCGGCAGAGGTGTCTTCAATGTTGTAAAGACCACCAAAGTTACCCAGATCTTGGAGGGTTTTGGCATCGGCAACGGTTATGGCCACACCGGGGTCAGACAGGGTCACACTGGTGGCATCAAGAACCGCAGGGGAAGTAGCACTTGCCAAAATGTTGGCAGAGGTGTCTTCGATGGCATAGGGGCCCTCAAAGTTACCCAAACCTTGGAGAACTTCGGCGTCAGCAACGCTTACGGGGACTGAGGAGTTGGAAAGAACAACGCTGTCGGCACCGAGAACGGCAGGAGAGGTAGCCGCGGCCAAAATGTTGGCGGAGGTATCGAGGATGTTGTAGGCACCTACAAAGTTACCTAAACCTTGGAGAGTTTCAGCATCGGCAACGGTTATACCAACACCAGGGTTAGAGAGGACAACGCTGTCGGCACCAAGAACTGCGGGAGAGGTAGCCGCCGCCAAAATGTTGGCAGAGGTATCAAGAATGCTGTAGGGCCCAACGAAGTTGCCCAAACCTAGGAGGGTATCGGAACCAGCAACGGTTACAAAGGCGAAGGCATCATCTAGGCTGACGGTTTCAGCTCCAAGAACTGCGGCAGAGGTAGCCGCCGCAATAATGTTGGGGGACGTGTCTTGGATGTTATAGGGCCCTGCAAAGTTACCCAAACCTTGGAGGGTTTCGGCACCGGCAACGGTTACGGGAGTTGAAGGATTAGAAAGAGCAACGCTGTCGGCAGCAAGCACCGCAGGGGAGCTCTCCGACGCCAAAATATTGGCAGAGGTATCGAGGATGTTGTAGGGACCAACGAAGTTACCTAAACCTTGGAGGGTTTCAGCACCGGCAACGGTTATACCCACACCGGGGTCGGACAGGGTTACGCTGTCAGCGCCAAGCACCGCAGGGGAACCAGCTGCACCCAAAATAGCGGCGGAAGTATCTTCGATGTTGTAGGGACCAGAGAAGTTACCCAAACCTTGGAGGGTTTGAGCACCGGCAACGGTTACAGGTACACCGGGATCAGTGAGGGATACACTGGTGGCACCGGCCGCAACTGCCGTGTTAGCGAGGATAGCAGCGGAAGTATCTTCAATGGCGTAGATACCGTCAAAATTAGCTAACGCAGTTAGATCACCAGCGGTGGCAACATCGACAAAGGAATCTGTGATACCAACACTGGCGGCACCGGATACGGCAACACCACCACCAAGGACGTCGGTGGCGGAATCAAGAATGTCCCAGGTAACACCGGGAGCCAAAGAATCGGCGGTGGCGAGCAGAATTTCCGCATTGTCCACAGTCAAAGGAGCCGCGGGGGATTGGTTGGCAATGACAGTGGTGGCATCAACCACAACAGAGTCAGCGGTACCAGCAATTAAGTTATCGGCACTGTCGCTAATGGTGTAGAGAGGGGGCAGATTAGGCGTCGCCTGAGCTTGAGCAATGGTAAAGACGTTTACGCCCGCAGCCAGTTCAATAATCTGAGCTTCTGCAGCCAACACACTCCCAGGAGTTTCATCAACTCCAGCAATAATTGCACTCGCATCGGCAGACTGTTCGGGGGTGAAAGTATTGACACCAACACTAGAAAACGTTTCAGCAAAGAGGAGAGACGTATCAGTTTTGTTGATCAAAGCATCCAACCGGTCGGTCAGACCCGCATCAGCAGAAGCATGATTGAGCGCGCTGGGGAAAACTAAATAGTTATCGGGGGACAATGACAACCAGTTAATCCAATAGTCAAGTTCCTCTGTGGGGACCAGGGAAGTGTCGTTAATGTCAATGTTGTAGAGATTGGCAAAAACTTGAGCAATGTATTGACGCTTATTCGCAGTTTGGGGCGCTTGGAAGAAGGGATACTTCACCTTTGCATCAGCGCTGTTGGCAAACAGGGCAACTGCTTCGTCATAGGTGATATTTGCCCCATCTGTAGCCCACCAGTTCAGATCGCTGGTAGATACACCCTTGCCGGTGTACATGATCTGCAGAGCCGCAATTATGTTAGGACTTAGTGCCATAGGACTTCTTAAAACTCCTCAGTTTTTACGGTAAAAAATATACAAAACAGGGTTCATCTATGTGTGTCTAGGAGTTGCTTAGGGTAATCATAGCAAGAATCGCCTTGCTGTCAAGACCAGAAGCATGGTGCCACCAACAGATGATTATTCGCGCTTTTTCAACATTGTCTACTCGGCGAATAGTAGAACTTTTTCTAGTCAACCCGGGACGGCGGACCCATGGGGACCTCCATAAGAATTGGCTAGAATTGCTACTCCAGGCAAATTATAGCCTACGAACAAGGAAATGCAGAGATATTTTGCTGGCCAGCGCCTGAAAATCCAGAATGGCTAGATAGGCGGGCAACGAATTCACTGCTGTTAATCGTGATTAATCCCCTTTGCCCCTACTCACTAAAAGCTATGGTAAAAAAGGGAGAAGATGTATGAATTGGACAGAAAATTTTTCATTACAGTTCCCTTGGTGCGTAATTAACCCTCCCTGTCCTCCCCTTTTAGGGGCAAAAGGAAAGAAAGCTAATAGTACCAATCTGGGGTTAGGCCGGCTGCTGTGTTGATGAAAATACAATCCAAGGTAGTCAACTCTCCCTGGGGGCCACGGTAGGGCTCGGAAACATCCCAGAGGCGAAAATTGAGTGGCAGTAACCAATTGGCGATTTCCGTTAGGAGGGGAGTTCCAGGGCCATAACCCCGGTAGAGCCAGCACTCCAGAAATAAAACGTCAACTTTAGTTAATGTTTGGGGCGCTCCCCGGAGAATGGCCAACTCGTTGCCCTGGGTGTCGATTTTAATCACCTGGGGTTGGGGCAAATGAAGCTTGGCCAGGGCCGAATCCAAAGTGAGCAGGGGAACTTGGACGGCCTTGGTGGGGGGACTGCCCTGCGGCATGGCCAGGGTGGTGCTACTGGCGGGGTCATTGAAGACATTAACTGTTATGGTCCCGTCCCGATCGCCGAGGGCATATTTATATAGATGGAAAGAAGGATAAACCCGCAATGTTTCCGCCATCAGACCTTGATAATCCGGCACATGGTCCACCAAGGGCTCGAATAAATAGAAGTCAGCCTCCGTTGCCACCTGTTTCATATAGTAGGACCAGCCACTATTGGAAGCGCCCACATCGAAAATCACCTGGGGATGGTAGCCCAAGTTGGCCAGGCGGCGGAATACTTGACGGTCTAGCTGGAGCACCTGCCCATCCAGATCATCGAGCATTGTTTGGTATTGGGGAGAAAGGCTGGGGGAAGACATTACCTAACTGTAGGCCAAGGGAGCAAGCTGGCCCAGGGCCCCAGGGAAATCGGCCCTATCTGTCGACTATGGATAATCCCAAACGCTATAAAGCTATAAGGTCAGGCTAAATCCGGGGCTACCCAGAGTACCCAGAGATCAATTACTAGCGGTTTGGGTTTGTTGGGAACCCCAATCCACCAGCTTGACAATGACGTCCTGGGGGGAACGGCCCCGGAAGCGGGGAGCATTGCCATCAAATTCGAGTTTTTGCCCCTTTTGCAGGAGATAAGGACGAGCTAAACCAATCTGGATACTATCTAAAATAGTATTGTCGGTGGCGTCCTCCACTTGGAAGGTCAAACGGCGCACCTCAAGGGTTTCTTGGCCAGCATTACAGAGCACACCAACGGAATTGATCAAATCACCGCCCCTTTCGTTAACTGCCAACTTGAGCACCGCTAGGTTACGGATTTCACCGTAGCCAATGCCATCTTCTTCAGGACCCCTGAGGGGGACAGTGCGGGTGGTGTTGGTGTTCCGGGTGGTGGTGGTGGTAACAGTGCCTCCCATTTCCTGGGCCATTGCCCCTA
>NZ_JADEWJ010000416.1:0-1902 GCF_015207725.1 Synechocystis sp. LEGE 06083 | reverse complement strand
GGCAATAATATAGCTCAATTGTTGGGCAATTTCCTTGCCAAAAGTTGTATTAAAAAAACGAAAAGCTTCTATGGAATTGAGCTTAAAAGAATGGTTTAATAAACCACGAAATTTTTCTAGTTCTTCCGGCTTGAGATGTTGGGTATAAAATTTGAAATCTGGGTCGATGGTGCCAGTTTCGGCAAAAGTTGTCAGGCTTTGCACAGAAATATCAAATTGTCCCAGGGGCATAATCGAAAAGGTGATGGTTTCTGCCCCTTTGATTGCCCTTGGTGAAGCTAGGACCAAAAAACTGGAGGTAAGGGCAATTCCTAAAAAGCGTTTGAAGTTAATCATGGCATCAGAAAAATAAATTGTTAATTAATCTGGTAATAAAGTGATAGATCAGTTGGGGAGGATATTTTTTGAGGTCATCCAAAACTGTTTTTTAAGGAAGTTGTTCAAAGCCGGCCACTTCTGCCAAGGTGTATAGGGGCCGCCCTTTTACTTCATCGTAAATTCGGCCAATGTATTCTCCTAAAATGCCAATGCAAATTAGCTGAACCGCACCAAAAAACAGATTGGCAATTACCACTGTGGCAAATCCATCTAAAGGGGAATTGGTTTGGAACAGCCGCCAGTATAAAACTAATACCATCATAGCCATGGCCAGGAGAGCGGCTAAAAGCCCTAGATAGGTGGCCAAACGCAGGGGCACAATGGAAAAGGAAACCAGACTATTGATAGCTAAACGGAGGGATTTGCGAAAAGTGTATTTCACCTCCCCGGCATGGCGAGGATCCCGTTCAAATTTAACACCGGTTTGGGGAAAGCCAACCCAAGCCCTCAATCCCCGAATATAACGATTTCTCTCCGGCATGGCGTTGAGCAAATCCACCACCTGGCGGTCCATTAGGCAAAAGTCTCCTGTATCGGCCGGAATTTTTACGTCCGCTAACCGTTGCAACAGTCGGTAGAATCCATAGGCCGTTAGCCGCTTAAACCAGCTTTCCTGACGACGTTTGACCCGTTGGGCATAGACCACGCTGTAGCCTTCTCGCCACCGTTCCACCAATTGGGGCACCAATTCGGGAGGATCCTGCAAATCTGCATCGAGAATAATCACCGCCTGGCCCCGGGCAAAGTTTAACCCCGCCGTCACCGCCACCTGATGACCAAAGTTACGGGCAAAGCTAAGGTAACAGACTCGTTTATCTTGCTCGTGCAAAGCCCGGATCATCTCCAGGGAACGATCGCCACTGCCATCATTAATCAGCACTAATTCCGTACTTCCCAATTGATCCATGACCGTCTTCAGTCGACCATATAACACGGGAATATTATCTTCTTCGTTATAAATCGGCACAATCAAAGAATACATTGGCCCCTGGCGATCGCCATTGTAAACCCTGATGTCAGACCGGCCTGGTGAATTTGTAGCCATGGTGAAAGGGGATTGTCCTGTGGGTTTAGCCCCAAAAGTCGAACCAAATCATTGGCCGAACTCCAGACGGGCTTGTTCTACCAAATCCACGGTGACCTCATCTAGATCGGCCTGCCGAGCCAACTGCTCAATCCGCTGACGGGCTTGCACCCGGGCAAAATAGGGGATATTCTTCAACTTTTGCCGGGCTTCGGGGGTCCAGGGTAGGGATTCTTGCCACTGCATGGATTGATTGCCTCCGGGTTTGCAAGGGGGAGAATTGACTATATTTTCTCATTGAATAAACCGCTCAATCTTTCCACTTCACTCTGGGCAGTATACATGGGGGTACCGGCCAGAATTCCGGTGACGTTGCGGAAAGGTTTGCCAATGTGCATCCCCTTATGGTCGATGGAAAATTCCCGGATATCTTTATCGTGCATGGAGCCCCGCATTTTCAGCACCGTAATTCCCCGACGCATTTCGCCATACATTTCCAC
>NZ_JADEWJ010000415.1:0-1911 GCF_015207725.1 Synechocystis sp. LEGE 06083 | reverse complement strand
GATATAGAGCATGACTTTAGTGCATTAAAGAGGGCGAGAATGTACGCACCTCCGGGTACTAGCATAGATAAGGTTATTCAAGATTACTGCATAGCTTAACGTCTCATAATTATCCTAATTAGCTATACATCGATCTACATACCTTATACCCCACTAAAGCGAAAAGTGCTATAGATTAAAATATTTGGTAAATTTATGGAATCAATTTCACTACTCATCCGCCTAGACTGACGGAAGAGGGACAAAACTTGACCAATTCCGTTTAAAAATCCGGCCTGCCCTGGCTTGATCGGACAATCACAACAGGGGCATAGTTTTGATGGTTGAGCAAATGGGATCAGAGCACCCCCTTTTGGTTAACAAAAAATTAAAGGTCAATGCCCCCTTCATTAAGCACCACGTTGGGATTTTCTCCCATGCGGAGAATATGGGCTGCCGTATTATGCACACCAAATTCGGCCCCTAATTGGGCCCCTAGGGTGCCATGGATGGCCATATAGGCCATGAGGAATAGGGCAAAACCGAGATAGGCCCAGCTAACTTCATTGCGGCAATTGGTGCGCCAAACAAACCGTTGATAGCCCCGCCAAATGGTTGTGCCCACCATCATCGCCAGTAACAAGATACCTCCGACGCCATGGAGCAACATAGTTGTACCGGCGCCAATGCCCCAATCACTCATCTGATTTGTGGGAGGTTGGGCCAAGAGAATTTCAAAAAAGCCCGCCGCCACAGTGAAAAAACTAATAAAGGCACCGGCCACAGCATTGTACCAACCCACATCAAAGAAGTTTTGGCGTTGGGCGGGAATGGCAAACCCTTTAAGAATGATTTTGTCTAGGGGAAAAAATACGCCAGCAAAATCAAAAATTAGGGCAATGATGAATAACCCCAGACTGAAATGGACCAAATTGGGGTGGATGGGAAATCGGTAGGGCAGACCATTGGTGCCTAGCTGGAGGCCAATTTCTTTGAGTTGGTCAATCAGGGAGGGGTTCATGGGGCGGTCAATTTCCTCAGGAAAAAATGGGATGGGTAAGGGAACTTAAACCTAAAAGCTAGGGAATAATGCCGTCTTTGGTGGCTTGCACCACGGGAAGGGTATGCAGACCATATACCCAATCCACCAGGGAGCCGAGGAAAATTTGGATACACACTAATACCATAAATACGGTGGCCAGCATGAGGAAAGGCAGGCTGGTTTTCAGCGGGTTTCGCACCCTCAATACCCCCCGCCAAGCCGTTAACCCCGCCAAAATGGCCGACAATGACCAACCGTTGACCGTATGCCAATCCAATGCCGGTTGGGCCGCCGGGTAGGGCATGGCCAGGGCCGCTTCAAATTCACCGAAAATCACCGCAAAAAAAATGGCGATCGCCGCTGTGAGCCAATTCCACCAAGCCACTTCAAAGAACCGGGGCTTTTTTTGGAGGTAGCCCACTAGTTCACTGATATAGGCAAAGAAGACCATGCCAATGACAAAGTGGACAATGATGGGATGGAGGGTATCTGGGTAGGGCAGATTTTGGTCATTGAGGGTGAACATGGGCAGGTTCCGCAAAGATGTTTGGGATCGGGGCTAAAGCTAGAGATTGCCAGTTTAATCGGGTTGAAAAGCCAAGTTGGTATGGGCTATGGCTACTGCCCTCATCGACTCATGTTAGGACTGGGTTGGGGGACAAAGGGCGGTCTTTCCCTTTCCGGTGTTTTGAAGCCAAAGTACAACAGGACAATAAAAATCAAGGGGGCAATGATGGCGATCGCCTTGATGCCCTGGTATTCCCGCTGTTGGGCTGGGGTCATGGCGGCCCATTTTAGTTCCTGGGCTGTGGGGGCATGGGGGCGATGGAAACGGTCGATGGTTTCTTCGGCTAGCCATTGGGTGGTGGCCTTGAAGTTATGCAGAGGGG
>NZ_JADEWJ010000414.1:0-1928 GCF_015207725.1 Synechocystis sp. LEGE 06083 | reverse complement strand
TAGAGGGGGGAGTGATTATGCATCGCGTTCCAGGTTTTGAGTGGTATCTAATCCTAGAACGTGACCTCCCCTCTTTTCTACAATCCCCACCTAGACTGCTTTTCACTTCTTTTGTCAGTCAATCAGGATGCTCACCTAAGTCCTCCTAATCTTTGCTGTGATAGCCTTATACCTCATACCCCATTAGCTAACCAGTGCCCATTGGGTAAACTGCTCATCTACAACACTCAATTTTTACCACTCCACCATAAAAACTAAATTTCTTCTCTTCTTCATATTTTCTTTAGGAATGACCTCTTAAACCTCACCGCTGACGTGGACAATTACTTCCCGTTGATGGGGCCGTTGCCGATGCTCCCAAAGAAAAACTCCTTGCCAAGTGCCCAAGCCTAAACGACCATTGACAATGGGAATTTGTTCACTGGTTTTGGTTAACGCAGACCGGATATGGGCCGGCATATCGTCCAAACCTTCCGTGCTATGGCGGTAACGACGGCCATCCTCTGGCACCAATTGGGAAAAGAAGATAGCCAGATCCGTCAACACATCGGGGTCAGCATTTTCTTGAATAATTAACGAGGCGGAAGTATGGCGTACAAATACGGTGCAAAGTCCTGTTTTAACGCCGGAATGTTGCACCACCGCCTGAATTTTACTAGTGAAATTGTGGAGACTTTTGCCCTGGGTGGCAATGGCTAAAATTTCTTGGTGTTGGCGGAAAGTAGAGGTGGAAGAAATCATTTTATTGACTGGTTATTGACTGAAAAATGTGGAATAAACTCAAGGTTAGAGTTAGATAAGTTGCCATTATTTTAAGCAAATTGAGTAAATAGCCACAAGCGTGGGTAGTTCACCCTAAGGCAATAAAGTGCGTGCAAAACTTGGCTAAAAATCAATTTTTCCCTAATTGGTTGTCCCATTAGTAAGCTAAACTGCCCTATCAAACAAGACCCGGGTTGACGGGTATCAGTTAGAGCGCTTTTGTTGATTGCGGCTCTCCTGCCAGGTGTTGCCAATGCCCTGGATAATGCCTTTCCCCACCAGACCGATCGCCCGGCCGACTACCTGGGTGAGTAGGAACACCACACCGTTGCCCAAGAACTCAATTACCGACCTGACCCGGGGAGAAAGGGCATCGCGACATTCTAAGACAATGGTGACAAACCAAGGCACTGCCCGTAGTTGAGCCAATTCCTGTTGCCGGGGAGCATAAACCTGGGTGGCCACAATCCCGGCGGGGGTGAGATACAACAGGGTATGTTGACTTTCAAAAATTTGTTTGGGGTTGAGCCAGTAACGACTAAATTGATAGTACCAAGCTAGATCATTACGGAACCGAGCCACCTGCCGAGAGGAAAGCATGGAATGTTCATAAAGGGCAAGTTTAATGGCTTCGTGGTCAGCAAAATAGTTCAAAATAAAAACCATGGTGCTGTTAGCCAATTGAATAACTAGATTCTGGGCATATAGATCGCTATACTGCTTTGCTTCGGGAGATCCTAAAGGGTATGCTTTTTGATTTACCACCAAGGGATCAGCAAACAGAAGGTGGTGAAAAAGGGGCACGACAAAGGGAATTTTAATTAATTTTTCCCGACAAATAATGGGCTGATAAACTTCTAATAAAGATTGAATTTGCTCGAGACTAAACTCGCTTTTGGGTTGACAGTATTTACCAAAAAAAATCAGGCTTAAAGACCGCCACATTTCACCCACAATGGATAGACAATTTTCCGGTAACTGGGCTGGGGTAATCCTTAGGGCTTGGAGTTCGTTGATGGTGGTTTCCAGTTGTTGTTGCCCCAGGGAAAGGAGTTCCTGACGTTTGAGGGGCTGGAGAATGTCTAACTCCAGGGGGATAGAGGTGAGATTTTCCACCTGCAGGGGCATTTGTTGGAGAATTTGCCCCAGGGCACTGAGGTTACCAG
>NZ_JADEWJ010000061.1:0-16237 GCF_015207725.1 Synechocystis sp. LEGE 06083 | reverse complement strand
CTCCCTTGACACTGACACTTGCGGTATATGGCAAAGGCGGCATTGGTAAATCCACCACCAGTTGCAACATCTCCACGGCATTGGCAAAACGAGGCAAAAAAGTTCTCCAAATTGGCTGTGATCCCAAACATGACAGCACCTTTACCCTGACCGGCTTTCTCATTCCCACCATCATCGATACCCTGCAAGAAAAAGATTTCCACTACGAAGACATCTGGCCCGAGGATGTGATTTATAAGGGTTATGCCGGAGTGGATTGTGTTGAAGCCGGTGGCCCCCCCGCTGGGGCTGGTTGTGGCGGTTACGTGGTGGGGGAAACGGTAAAACTACTCAAAGAACTCAATGCCTTTGATGAATACGACGTTATTTTGTTTGATGTGCTGGGGGACGTAGTTTGCGGTGGTTTTGCCGCCCCCTTGAACTATGCCGATTATTGTTTGATTGTTACGGACAACGGTTTTGATGCCCTCTTTGCTGCTAACCGCATCGCTGCTTCTGTGCGAGAAAAAGCTCGTACCCATAGCCTCCGTCTGGCCGGTCTAATTGGCAATCGCACTTCTAAACGGGACTTGATTGATAAATACATTGAAGCCGTGCCTATGCCGGTATTGGAAATTTTGCCCCTGATTGAAGATATTCGAGTTTCTCGGGTGAAAGGCAAAACCTTGTTTGAAATGGCGGAATCTGACCCTTCCCTAGAATATGTTTGTGATTATTATCTGAACATTGCCGATCAAATTTTGTCCCAACCGGAAGGAGTTGTACCCAAGGATGCTCAGGATCGGGATTTATTCAGTCTTCTATCTGACTTCTACCTCAATCCTGCCCAGCCCGCTAACCAAACCAAAGAATTGGACTTGATGATGGTTTAAGTCTAGCTTCCTAAATCCGATCCGTCGATTGATAAATAAGCCCCCTAAATCCCCCAAAATTGGGGGACTTGGTAACCCTAAATTTTCAAAGAGTTGCCGAAAGTATTTTAGACAAGCTTGATTCATTTCTGATGAAAGATTCCCATAGAATTCGTGGAACAACTAAAGAAATTGAGCAAGCAGCTCGTACTTTGAGAAAGGGGGCAACACAGGCTGAGAAAATTTTGTGGCATTCATTACGAAATCGCCAAATTTTAGGCTTTAAGTTTCGTCGCCAGCATCCTATTGGTAATTTCATTGTTGACTTTTATTGCCCGCAACTCAAATTAGTAATAGAAGTTGATGGAAGCATTCATGATAACCAACAGGAATATGATCAATATCGATCTGAAAAACTCAAAGAATTTGGTCATTATGTTTTGCGATTTACCAACAATCAAGTCATTGATGATTTAGCAAGTGTTTTAGAAAAAATCACTCAGACAACACAAACTCTATTCCCCCCAGTATTGGGGGGTTAGGGGGGCAAAATAAAATCCAAACTATCCCAGGAGAACCTAATTATGACCGTTGCCCAACAAGCCCCTTCCGCTTTAAATTTTGACTGTGAAACCGGCAATTACCACACCTTTTGTCCCATCAGTTGTGTGTCTTGGCTCTATCAAAAAATTGAAGATAGCTTTTTTCTCGTTATCGGTACTAAAACCTGTGGATATTTTCTACAAAATGCCATGGGGGTAATGATTTTTGCCGAACCCCGTTATGCCATGGCAGAGTTGGAAGAAGGGGATATTTCTGCCCAGTTAAAAGATTATGAAGAACTGAAACGGCTTTGTCTGCAAATTAAGCGGGATCGTAACCCCAGTGTGATTGTCTGGATTGGCACTTGCACCACCGAAATTATCAAAATGGATCTCGAAGGTTTGGCGCCCCAATTAGAAGCAGAAATTGGTATTCCCATCGTCACTGCCCGGGCTAATGGCTTGGATTATGCTTTTACCCAAGGGGAAGATACAGTGCTGGCTTCCATGGCCCACAAATGTCCCACCTCTGCTCAAGTGCAAGGGGAAGACAAGGAAGAACGTAATGCCATTCAAAAGTTGTTAACCTTTGGTCGCAAAGCTGATGCGGAAAAAGTTGAGTCGGAATATGTGGATCATCAGCCGTTAGTTTTGTTTGGTTCTTTGCCCGATCCAGTGGTGACTAATTTAACGTTAGAGTTGAAAAAACAGGGAGTTAAAGTATCTGGTTGGTTACCCGCCAAACGTTATACGGAATTACCTGTAATTGACGAAGGTTACTATGTGGCCGGGGTCAATCCTTTCCTCAGCCGTACCGCCACCACATTGATGCGTCGCCGTAAATGTAAATTAATTGGTGCTCCATTTCCCATTGGTCCCGATGGCACCAGGGCCTGGATTGAAAAAATTTGCTCTGTGTTGGGCATTGAACCCCAAGGATTAGAGGAACGGGAAGCCCAAATTTGGGAAAGTTTGGAGGATTACATTAAGTTAATTCGGGGTAAATCGGTATTTTTTATGGGGGACAATCTGCTGGAAGTTTCCCTGGCCCGTTTCCTGATTCGTTGTGGCATGACCTGCCCTGAAATTGGCATTCCCTATATGGATAAACGTTATCAAGCGGCGGAATTAGCTCTACTGGAAAAAACCTGTGCTGACATGGGGGTTCCCTTGCCAAACATTGTGGAAAAACCTGATAACTACAATCAAATTCAACGGATTAAAGCCCTGCAACCAGATTTAGTGATCACCGGCATGGCCCATGCTAATCCTTTGGAAGCCCAGGGAATCAATACTAAATGGTCGGTGGAATTTACCTTTGCCCAAATCCATGGCTTTACCAATGCTCGGGATATTTTGGAATTAGCTACCCGTCCCCTACGGCGTAACTCCCAACTAGGGGAATTGGGCTGGGATAAGTTAATTGCCAAAGATGTGCCTGCTCAGGTTTAGATTCCGATCGCCTTTGGGCTGAACTATTTTACAAACAGATAACCCCATTGTCTCGGCAGGTCGAACGGCGATCGCCAGGGGCAATGGGTTTCTTTTTTCAAGGATTGTAGCTATTGCTCAAAAAGGTGATTAGTCTTGTTTTTTAGTTCCTATATCAACGCCGCGATATTTAATTACTTTTCCCTTTACCTCATTATTTTGGGGAGTACATGTTTCAGAAGATTCATAGTCGATGCCCCGGTAACATTTACTGATTTTCTCAGTTTTTTCGATGGGAGCTGCTGATTTTGAAGATTCGTAGCTAATGCCACGATAATGAAGCTCTGTCTCTTTACTGTCAATAGTTTGAGTATTTGCAAGAGTATTTTTATTCTCAAAGCTTTGCCATAAAGGGCCAACGACTATAGCCGTTAGTATTAGCAAAACAACTTTGACTTCCCAGGGCGCTAAGAGTAAACTTGCCAGTAGGTTGGCAACGGCAAAAATCACTGCTAGATGGGCAATATCATGGCGGGAGCCCCAGGCTTTATATCCAACCATTAAGCCAATAGTTAGTGGCAGTAAAAAAGTAAATTCCATAGCTTTGCTTGATCACTTTTGCTATCTTTGATATCTTCGGCACAGTTTCCGGTCCATTTTCCCTTTATTCATTTACCGGCTGTGTATGTTGTAATACCTTCTAGCATAATCTCGCTAGTCCCAAATGAAAGCTGATTTAAGCAATTACTTTTGCCCTGGTTTAAGCGGAAGAAGTTTTCTGTCGTCCTTGGCTGGCGCATTGGTCAATATTCCTTTGGCCCTGGCGATCGCCGTGGGTATGAATATGGCCCTAGGTCAGACCGGAGCAACCCAGGAAGTAGTGGTGCTGGAATCGGCTATGACACCTGATGCCATTTTTGCCCGGGGGGTCAAGGCTGGGGAAGCGGGCAATTACGCTGAAGCAGTGGAGTTATTCTCGGCCGTGCTGAAGCTGAGTCCAGACTCGCCGGAAACCCACTATAACCGTGGTTTGGCTTGGGAGAGGCTCGGCAATGTGGACCAGGCGATCGCCGACTATGGCCGCAGTATTGCCCTAGACCGTTATTACATTCCCCCCTACATCAACCGGGGTAATCTTTATAGCCAACAGCAGGACCACCACACAGCTATCCAGGATTTTACCCAGGCCATCACCTACGATCCGAACCGCTATAAGGCCTACTACAACCGGGCCAATAGTTATTTCCAACTGGGACAATACGGCCAGGCGATCGCCGACTACAACCGGGTGCTGGTGCTCAGGCCGGACTACATCAACGCCATTTATAACCGGGGTTTGGCCCACTTCCAAGCCGGACAACTAGACAATTCCCGTCAAGATCTGCTGTTTTCTGCCCAGGCTTACCTCAACCGTGGCGATCGCCTTGGTTACCTAGAAGCTTTGGATCAAATGAGTGAGTTGGGCCTATAACTTTTGCCAGCGTAGGTCACAGGGCCACAACTTTCCCTTAGTATCCAGGGCAGAAATACCGGAGAGGGGAAGGGGATACCCCTATAATTATGGCTGTCAACTGTGTTTGGAGCATTACACACCGATGTTAAGTAAAGTCCCCGCCACCATTGAAGAAATCGCCGCCCGGGAAATTTTAGACTCCAGGGGTCGCCCCACCATCGAAGCGGAAGTCCGGCTGGAAAGTGGGGCCCACGGCATTGCCCAGGTGCCCAGTGGTGCTTCCACAGGCAGTTTTGAAGCCCATGAATTGCGGGACGGAGACCCCAAGCGCTATGACGGGAAAGGGGTGGAAAAAGCAGTACGGAACGTGACGGAAAAAATTGCCCCGGTGGTGGAAGGTCTGGATGCCTTCGATCAAATGGCGGTGGATCAGGCCATGATTGACCGGGATGGAACGGACAATAAAAAAGAATTGGGGGCCAATGCCATTTTGGGGGTTTCCTTAGCCACTGCTAAGGCCGCCGCCGCTGAACTAGCCATTCCCCTCTACCGCTACCTGGGCGGCCCCCTGGCTAACGTGCTGCCGGTGCCGATGATGAACGTGATTAACGGTGGGGCCCATGCCGACAATAACGTTGATTTTCAAGAATTTATGATCATGCCGGTGGGGGCAGAAACCTTCAAAGAAGCTCTACGCTGGGGGGCAGAAGTGTTCGCCGTGTTGGGCAAAGTGTTGAAGGAACGGAAACTACTCTCCGGCGGAGTAGGGGATGAAGGCGGCTATGCTCCTAACCTCAAATCTAACCAGGAAGCGTTGGATATTCTCATTGAGGCGATCGAGCAAGCTGGTTACAAACCCGGCAGTCAAATTGCCTTGGCCATGGACATTGCCGCCAGTGAATTTTTCAAAAATGGCCAGTATGAATACGACGGTGGTTCCCATTCTCCCCAGGAATTCATCGACTACCAAGCTAAGCTAGTGAGCCAATATCCCATTGTCTCCATTGAAGATGGTTTACACGAAGACGATTGGGAAAGTTGGAAAAGTTTAACCGCTTCCCTGGGCACCAAAACCCAATTGGTGGGGGATGACTTGATGGTAACGAATCCTGTACGTCTGCAAAAATCCATTGATTTGGGAGTTGCCAACGCCATTTTGATCAAACTCAATCAGATTGGCACCTTGAGTGAAACCCTAGAAACCATTTCCCTCGCTACCCGCCATAGTTACCGTTCAGTTATTTCCCACCGTTCTGGGGAGACGGAAGACACGACGATCGCCGACTTAGCTGTGGCCACCAGGGTGGGGCAAATTAAAACTGGTTCCCTTTGTCGTTCTGAGCGGGTTGCTAAATATAACCGTTTACTCCGCATTGAAGACGAACTTGGCGATCGGGCCGTTTATGCTCCTAAAATTGGCCTAGGCCCCAAACATTCTTAGGGAGTGTTTTAAAAGCCCCCCATTATGACCTGAGGTTTTTAGGGGCAAACTAAAATTTTGCAAACGGGTTCTTCGGATTAGATTGTTGCTTGTGATTGTCTAAACTTCCTCAGTTTTGCTATTCAAGATTAATTTTTCCCATGGTTACGCCGCTGGCGGACTGTGGGAATGTTTTTTTCTGACCCAGCCTAACCCAAAGAGGCAATGGCATTCACTTGCCCCGTAAGCTCAATAAAGTACAATTCCACTATCAAATCAGGATAGCGATCCCGAATTTTTGCCCCAGCTTGCTTTAGATAACTGGCATGGAAATTTTCCTCCGCCTGGCGATCGCCAAAGGGTAAAGGGTGAATCTGAGCGTAGGCGCCACAATCTTGGTGATCAAAAATAATCACCCGACTGATGTTATGCAACTGTTTGGAAAGGGCCAGTTGATCCCAAAAGGTTTCTGCTTCGGCGGGGTGGGGAAAACCAGTCAGGGCCAGGGAAGCTCCCGCTAAAGCTACCCAATCATAGGCTTGGCTCAAACCCTGTTGCCCCAGAAAGGAATGCTGATATTCAAGGAAACGGAAATCAATACAACTGAGCACTAACGCTTTGGCTTGAGATGGATTCCCCGGGTCAGCGGCACTGTCCATGGAGGGTAAGCCAACAAACAAACCAGTAGCCACCAGACCCCGCAGAAAATGGCGACGGGGGAGGGTATGGGTTGGTGGGCAACAGCCCCAGGGGTAACAATCAGGCAAATTAACTGGTTTAACCATAGCTACGGGCACTATAGGAGAGATGATTGGCGCTTGTGCTAGAATCAAACGTCAATAGATAACAGTATCAAGTCAGCCTAATTTTTATTCCCTGAATACGCCCTAAATTTTCTTAGCTGTGGCGTGGAGGGAATGGGAAGCGGGGGAACCAACCTAGGGGCTTATTCCTAAAAATATTAGGAAGGAAAAACTCTCATTTCTAGCCCGTCAGCTAACCCCGTAGGCATTGAGGGAGGACTAATAAATCATCATTGTTCACCGATGTTTTGACTTTATTGAGGAACTCAGCCAGGGACGCGACTGTTATTTCATCCTGTTCTAAATAAAGTTGAGATTGATGATGCAAGAGTTTTGCCATTAGTTTTTGTTCGTCTATTCCATTCAAGGTTGGGAGAATTTTTGCCCTTAATCTTGTTCTGGTTTTGATCCATCCTGCCATGGCGTGGCCATTCCTTTAATACCCTCATTCAAAGGGGTGATGATGATGTGCTTTTTGGCTCATTTTCTGTCTGCTTTGGTTATTTTCGACTGATTACGGCTTACTCTAATCGTCCGGAGGTTTTATGGCGGCCAATATACCTGCTTTGCTTTCCCTTGGGGTTTTTATCGGGGTTATTCTCCTGATTATGTCGGAGAAAATGCACCTAACCATCGCCGCCTTTTTGGGGGCGTTAATTCTAGTTTTCACCCATGTGATTACCCTCAAGGAGGGCATTGATTACATTAGTCAAAGTTATGCCACCCTAGCACTATTTTTTGGGGTGATGGTGTTGGTAAGATCCTTCGAGCCCACCAACATTTTTCAGTATTTAGCCACCCAAATGGTATTGCTAGCCAAAGGTAGTGGCAAACTCCTAGTGCTGGGGGTAATTGCCATCACAACTCCCATCTGTGCCGTGTTACCCAATGCCACCACAGTGATGCTTTTGGCCCCTCTGATTCCTCCCTTGGCCCAGGAAATTGGCGTGGATTTTGTCCCCCTATTGATCTTAATGGTCTTTGTGGCCAACAGTGCTGGACTGTTAACCCTGGTGGGAGATCCCGCTACTTTTATCGTTGGGGATGCCATTAATATCAGTTTTAATGAGTACCTATTCAAACTGAGTTTTATGGGGGTTTTGGCCATCATTAGTATTTTGGCGATCGCCCCGATACTATTTCGTAAAATTTGGCGCAGTCGGTTTACCCATTTAGAAGATCTTCCCCATCCCCAAATTAATCACCCCAAAATCTTGATGGCCGGGGGAATTATTATTGCCTTAGTGCTGATTTTTTTCGTTATTGGTGAAAATTTACCTGTTCCCATTCCCCCCGCTTCGGTAGCCCTAATGGGGGCCTGTCTGGCCTTACTTCTTGCCCACCAAAGCAAAATTGACACTGTACATAATATTTTACGGGACGTGGATTGGAGCACCCTCATCTTTTTCATGTCCATTTTTGTCATTATTGGCTCTTTGGAAAAAACTGGAGTAACTGCTTCCCTTGCCCAACTTTTGGCTGTGGTGGTGGGCCAAAATATTGCTTTTGGAGCGATCGTTTTAGTGTTTACGGTGGGATTGTTATCCAGTGTGGTGCCCAATATTCCCCTGGTGGTGGCCATGGTTCCCCTGCTCAAACAATATGTAGTTAATATTGGTTTTGCTGGCCCAGAAATATTGACCCCTGATTTTGCTGGACAATTGCCGGTGGAAGTATTGCCTTTGTTTTACGCCATGATGTTTGGCGCTACCCTGGGGGGCAATGGCACTTTAGTGGGGGCTTCCTCCAATATTGTGGCGGCAGGCATTTCCGAACAACATGGGCGACCGATTTCCTTTCACCGTTTTTTACACTATGGTTTGCCGGTGATGGCAGTGCAGTTGGTGGTGGCGGCTCTTTTTGTGGCTTGGTTGATGCTCACCCGATAGGGCGGATAAAGCCTAATCAGAATTTGCTTGGGAGGTGGATGGATAACCTTGCTCCATGGCGATCGCCTGGCGTACCAAACGGGGATAGGCCAGGAGAAAGTACCACCACCAGAGGGCAATGACGGCGGCCACGGGTAAGGATAACCACCATCGATGGAACAGTAACCAACTAGCGGCAATAATCACTGACCCAGTGAGTAAAATTGTCCAAGGCTGACACCAGCGGGGCTTTTCTGACCAAACGTCGTAATTTTCAGGATGATCCATAATGTTTTGCTGCTTAATAGCCCAAGCATAGGTTTGCAAGTCATTGCTGACTGCCCAAGTTGAGGGGGAAACTAGATACAAGCCCCCCACTATTGCGGTCGTTTGATTGAGTCGATTTAGGGGGGCGACTGAAATTTTGACGACAGAGCCTAATAATTTTTGATCATTAACTCTTTCCCTTTGGAAGCTTTTTCTTGCTTGTAATTGTTCATCCCATATTGTAAATCCCATTCAATAATTTGAGCAAAACTAAATAATTTTCTGATTTCTTCAGAATCATCGTAGGTAATTAACCATTTATGGGGACAGGCTTTCATAATTTCAGCAAATCTCTGATGATCAAAGGAAGTGTGTAAATCTCCCTTTTTGCCATAAAGTTTGGACTTAGTGGCGCTCAGGTAGGGCGGATCGAGAAAAATAAATACCCCTTCCCCCGGTGAATCAATTAATTGCTGATAATCCAGATTGGTAATGGCGACATTGGTGAACATTTTGCCTAAATCATTCAACCTGACAATGGAAGAACTGGTGAAACGTTTCTCAAACGCCTGCTGGGAATAGCCCCCGGATTCTACTGTGCCGGAGAAGGTGATGCGGTTCAGCACAAAAAAACGCACTGCCCGGGCAAATTCATTCAATTCCAGCCCATCTTCAGTTAATTTAGCAAAAAGTTTTCTGCCATCGGTTTGTTGATTTTTGACTTCTGTAACTGCGTCGGTTAGCTCGGTAATGCCATCCTGGGCCCCTTGCCAAAAGCAATATAAATCAAAATTTAAGTCATTAATCCAATATTTATTAATGTTATCGCCAAAAATTTGTTTGATAGCTAAAAATACCGATCCCCCACCAATAAATGGCTCCCGATACTCCTTAATTTGAGCGGGAATATGGGGCAAAATTTGCTTCAGGGCTTTGGATTTGCCCCCTGGATAACGCAAAGGACTTTTGATTTTGTCCCTTTGAGCAGCAGAATGCTCTGGTTTCTCCGTCTCCCCCGCCCCCTTCATCATCTAATTCGCTCTATACTGCTGTTTCCAAAAATTGACCTAGGTGCCGGAATTTGTCGTACCGCAATTGTTTCCGTTCTTGGGCAGTCAATTGGGCCAAGGTGTTGAGGTGGAACAATAAAGCTTCCTTTAACTTAGCGGCGGCTCCCAATGGATCAGCGTGGGCGGCTCCCTTTGGTTCGGGAATGATGCCATCAATAATTTGTAACTTGGCTAAATCGTCAGCGGTAATTTTTAGGGCGATCGCCGCTTTGTCCGATTTTTTCGCATCCTTCCAGAGAATGGCCGCACAGGCCTCTGGAGTAGCCACCGTGTAGACCGCATTTTCCAGCATCAATACCCGATCGCCAACGCCAATCCCCAACGCACCGCCGGAACCCCCTTCCCCAATGACGGTACAAAGAATGGGCACATCTAACCGAAACATTTCCCGCAAATTAACGGCGATCGCCTCTCCTTGACCCAACTTTTCTGCATCAATGCCGGCCCAAGCCCCAGGGGTATCGATAAAAGTGATGATAGGCATGCCAAAACGATTAGCGTGTTCCATCAACCGCAGGGCCTTACGGTAACCATTGGGGGCCGCCATGCCAAAATTACGGGCCACATTATCTTTGGTATCTCTTCCCTTTTGATGGCCCATAATCACCACAGGCCGAGTTCCCAACCGAGCCACTCCCCCCACCAAAGCCGGATCATCGTACCCCCCCCGATCGCCGTGCATTTCAAACCAGTCATCTGCAATGGCTTGAATATAGTCCAACGTGCTAGGACGGCGGGGATGGCGGGCTAACTGCAACCGCTGGGAAGGATTGAGATTGCTAAAAATTTCCTGGCGCAATTGTTCAGCCCGATTTTCTAGTTGGCTGAGCTGTTCGGACACGTCCACATTTTTTTCTTGGGCTAGTTCCCGGATTTGATTAATTTTTTCCTCTAGCTCATAGAGGGGCTTCTCAAAATCCAGCAGAAAAACACGACGCTCACTTTTACTCATAACTAGGGATGGATTAGCCGGGCTAAGGGTGATGGATTTTTCCAGCGTATCAAAAAGCCGTGACTTTAATGCCGCCGTTGACCCAACCTTCCGGAGCGAAACGCCCGGGCCGACTGTGACCACCATAAGCAAAAAAGACTGACTGGGCCTAGCTTAGTCCCTTATCAGTGCCACAAAAAAGAGGGGGCCAACCCCAGCAAAAACCAAAGCTAAAGATAAACAAAAGATTAAGGTCAAAAGCGTGACATTGCCTGTCCGCCCTTCGTAAAATAGGGAAGATTGTATTTTTTGTTACGGTTATACGGTTTTTTCCCCTTCCCTTGACCAGATTTTGCCCCTAAATTATTAAAGGTTTTTGCTCCTGCTGTCAAAATTACTACCATTTGGGGCTTTGTCCAGCCCCCAGCCTGCCCTTCTGTAATCCCCAGTTCCGTAGATATTGGCTTTTTATACACTGTCCATTTCCGGTTGACCCACCATGGTTATTTCCTCGCCGCTCCATCAAGAAACAGTTTTTTCCCTCGAAGTCATTCGCTCCACCGCCAGTGAACTGGTGCGCCAAAACCGCCTCGATCGCCAACAGCCCATCTATACCCTTTGTCAATTCATCCCTGCCCGGCAATGGTTAGCAGTGGAAAGGGAGTTGGAAATGCACGATTACCTTTTGCGGGACCACATCATTGATCTGATGAACTGCGAAGCCTGGGATTTCCAGGACTCAGACGGTTACGGTTGTGCCTAGGGAGAAAGGGCATTTCCTGAAGAAGTTTTGAAAAGCCCTCCTGCAAGTCCTTAGCCTCCCAAAGGTCGGGTTATGGGTAAGACAATGTGCCGAGGGGAACCATCCCCCACCCTAGAGGTTCCAGCAATGTCACCATTCCCCGGCGATCACCTGCCTTGAACCGAGGTGGGCTAGTTTAGCCATTTTTCCGCCGAATCAAGTATTCTGGGGGGGCATTGATGGTTGCTCCAATTCCCTAGGGGTTAACAATTGCGCTAAACTAACCTCAGCTATTATTTTTATTTCTAACTTCTATTCTATTTCTTAGCATTATCGCTAGTTATTTTTATTTTTACGATTTAACTTTATATGTCAATTCATAGTGGTATTCCTTTCCGCAGGGATCGTTTGTCTATCTTTGTGGATGGGAATAATATGTTTTATGCACAGCAGAAAAATGGCTGGTTTTTTGATCCGAGAAGGGTATTATCTTTTTTTACTGAAGATCCATCCGTAAAGCTTGTCAACGCCTTTTGGTACACTGGCTTGAAAGATACCCAAGACCAAAGGGGTTTTCGGGATGCCCTAATTAGTTTAGGGTACACCGTCAGAACTAAAATTCTGAAGGAATATTACGACGATATTTCTGGTAAATACTCCCAAAAAGCTAATTTAGACATTGAAATTGTTGTAGATATGTTTAACACCGTTGATCAATATGATCGGGTGGTTTTATTTAGTGGCGACGGCGATTTTGAACGGGCGATCGAACTATTAAGATCGAAAAGTACCCACATCACTGTAGTTTCCACCGAAGGAATGATTGCCAGGGAATTGCGTAATGCCACCGATCGTTATATTGACCTTAATGACATCAGACCAGCCATTGAAAAACAGGATTTTTATAGCACTGAACAAACTGCTTAACTGTCTTCTTAATAAATTCCTATTAATAGGAATGGATAATCTAGTAAGTAATACTAAAGAGACTGCGCCCGAGAATGAAAATTCCTAGTGATGCTATCATTCCAGTAGAAAAACTAACTTGTTATCTACTGATCTTTAAACCCCAAGATGACAAATCAAAATTTCTCGCTCAAGCTGGTTTCACCTTAGATGCTCCCGAAAATTTGGAACGGGCGATACGAATACTTATTTCCACTGAGTCTGCCATCTTTGACGGTAACAACGAATATGGCAAATTCTATCGAGTTGAAGGACCACTGCAGGGAACCCAAACCAGAACTATAAATGTTGTCACTATCTGGATACAGTGGCATATTGACCAAAAATTTCGATTTGTAACCCTCAAACCTAAAAAGGAGAAAACACTTTGAACTTAGAGCTTTATCAGCGTGTTGTCCTGACCGTAGACCAACCCCAATATAACCTCAAAAAAGGAGATATCGCCACGTTAGTTGATATGGTTCCTCATCCTGCCGGTAGAGAAAATGGCTATATTTTGGAAGTATTCAATGCTAAAGGCGAAAGTATTGCTGTTATTAGCCTTCCCCAGTCCCAAGTAGAACCCATTCCCGATAATGCTCTACTGTCCGTTCGTCTCCTGGCCGCATGAAAAAGTGAATTGGGATCCTCAACTAGAGGAATTGTATAATGGCCAGTTTTAGTTTCATTTATTCAATTAATCTGTCCAAGTTCTCTATTTAGAGGACAATAAAAGCGTTGATAGGGATAGCCAAAGATATTTTTTTTCGGACTTCTATCCATTTGACAATCGGGAAAATCTAGGGGAGCAAAATAATTAACTAACCATAAATCCACTGGTCCTTCCGCCTGTTTTAATAAATTCTGTAACTTTTCTGTAGCAGCAGGATCCTGTGATTTTTCCTGGGGTAAAAAAACGAATCGTAGCTGGGGTACTAACTCAGGAAAATGGCGCTGCGCTTCCCAGGCGAGGCCCAACAGTTCCCCCATCTGTACCAAGCTTTTATGGGTAGTGACAATCCAACGGTTTTCGCTAGGGGGATTGTCTGCCAATAGGGTTAAAAGTTTATCAGGTCGATAATATTTCTGATAAGCCAAGTTATGGGTAACAGTGAAAGCACTCAAAATACCAATGATCAAAATGATCATCGGCAAATAGAGGCCCTGGCGACTTCTTTGCCACCAATTTAATTGCTGCCATTGATCAACCGATGGGCTTAAATCACCACTGCGGTGGGAATTTACTTGGGGATTTTTTCCTAGGCCCACACCGGCCATTAACATCAGTAAACTCCAAAAGTTAAAGCTATACCTTGCCCCTCTGGTAATATCTAAGCCAGCTCCGTAACTGATGGTCAAATAAATAATTACCAAAACAATAAAAGTAGTAACCAAAACTAAAACCCTTGGATCTTTTTGCGTTTTTATGCCGTGCCCCAGACCCTGCCATACCACCGGGGTTAACCAGATAAAGTAGGCCAACATCCCCAGACCTGATAACACCACAAGCCACAAATTTTCCGATTCCACAGGCCATAGACAAAACATGGTGATGCCAGCGGCAGCTAATTGGGCTGGAGGGCCGAGGAGGGTATCAACCCAGGACATATCGGTGAATTGAATCCATTCCGTCATGCCATGGCCGAATTGCTTTTGGCTAATAATCACTATCCAACTGAGACCGGCGGCAGCGGTGCCCAGTATGACGGGTAAAAGGGATTTTAAAGCTAATAGAAAGTTAATTTTTCCCTGGCGATGCCATACTCCCAGCCACAGTGCTAGGGCGATCGCCTGGGCGGCCATTGGTAAAACGGCAAAAAAGTGGACCGAAATGCCTAGAGCATTGGCTAATATCCAGATGATAGTTAAGGAAAAAGGTAAACGTTGATTTTTTAATAAATAGCCCAAGCTTTTTAAGCAACAGGCAATGGAAATTAGTCCCCAAATAATGGCAAAGGTGTAGTGTCGAGCTTCCTGGCTAATGAAAATTCCGTAGGGGGAAATGGCCATCAAAAGGGCGGTAAATTGGGCTAATTTTTCCTGGTCTTTACCCCAAATCCACTTAGCACAGCCATAGCCTAGGGGTACTGCAAGGGTGCCAAAAACAACCGGCAACGATCGCCCGATCGCCAGGGATAAATAATTGCCATCGGGGGGAAATAATCGATACCAGAGGTGAGCTAGGACAAAATAAAAGGGGGGATGGTTATCACCATTTAATAAACTTGCCGCCACAGTATTGGGTTCTGGCTGGGGTAGGGGTTGCAAAATGGTTAATAGGTCGGCAACGGTTAACACCTGGCCCAAGGGTATATCGCTAAAAGAATTACCTAGACTAAATACGAGGGTGGCAAATTCATCAGTCCAGGGGGGTTTACTGTCCAAATTCCAACTGCGTAATCCAGCGGCGATCGCCGTCCAGAGCAGAAGTAACCAAAAAGAGCGGGACATAGGCAATTAACACAGGGGCAAAGACAGGGTTTTTCCCAACAGACAGACAATCCCCCCAGCGATTAGGTTGCCAGGGGGAAGAGGACGTTTCAGACGAAACATAGACTGGGTAGGTTAACCCAAAGCCGAGGTAACAATGGCTTCCGCCTCTGTGAAAATAGCCTGGAGATGCGCTTCATCCTTAAAGCTTTCGGCATAGATTTTATAGACATTTTCCGTGCCGGAGGGCCGAGCCGCAAACCAACCTTCCGCCGTGGTCACTTTCAACCCACCGATCGCCGCTTGGTTACCGGGGGCTTTGGTCAGCTTCGCCGTGATGGGGTCGCCGGCCAGGGTAGTGGCAGTAACGTCATCGGGCGCAAGTTTTTTCAGTCGATCCTTCTGGGCTGGGGTGGCCGGAGCATCGATGCGCTGGTAGATCGGATTGCCCAACTTAGCGGTTAAATCCTGGTAATGGAGCCCAGGGTCTTTGCCGGTTTTAGCCGTAATTTCCGCCGCCAACAGATCCATAATGGTGCCATCCTTATCGGTGGTCCAAACGGTGCCATTTTTCTTCAGGAAGGAAGCCCCTGCACTTTCTTCACCCCCAAAGCCAAAGGAGCCGTCCAACAAACCATTGACAAACCATTTAAAGCCCACGGGCACTTCATAGACGGAACGGTTAATTAATTGCCCCACCCGGTCAATCATGCTACTGCTCACCAACGTTTTGCCAATGGCACTCAGGCCCGACCACTGTTGCCGCTGACTAAATAGATACCAGATCGCCACGGAGAGGAAATGGTTCGGATTCATTAACCCCACGCTGGGGGTGACAATGCCATGGCGATCGCCGTCGGTGTCATTACCAAAAGCAATATCGTAGTGATCTTTGATTTTCACCAAACTGGCCATGGCGTAGGGAGAAGAACAATCCATGCGGATCTTACCGTCCCAATCCAGGGTCATAAATTTAAACGTTGGATCTACGCCGGGATTAACCAGATTGATATTCAAATTATATTTAGCGGCAATGGGTTCCCAATAGCCCACATTGGCTCCCCCCAAGGGATCAACCCCTAAGCGCAAGCCCGCTGAACGAATTACCTCGAGGTCAATGATGTCCGCCAAACCGTCCACATAGGGGGTAACAAAATCATGGGCATGGGTGGTGGGGGCCTTCAACGCCCGGTCATAGTCCCATCGTTGAACTGCTCGATTGCCGGTTTTGAGCAACTCATTGGCTCGGTTCTGAATCCATTGGGTTGCTTCCGGTTCTGCTGGGCCGCCGGAAGGGGGATTATATTTAAAACCGCCATCGCTGGGGGGGTTGTGGGAAGGGGTAATAATAATGCCGTCGGCCAAACCCTCTTTGCGCCCCTGGTTGTAGGTCAAAATGGCGTAGGACACCGCTGGGGTAGGGGTGAAGCGGGTCAGGTCGGTGGCGGTGGTTAAAAAGGTTTCCACCTGGTTAGCGGCCAATA
>NZ_JADEWJ010000413.1:0-1931 GCF_015207725.1 Synechocystis sp. LEGE 06083 | reverse complement strand
AAGTTACGGGTGGGGGGCACCGAGGGCTGGGTGCGTTCAGGCAATCTGGAAAAATTGGCAAGCCCCTAGGGCCTGTTGACAAAGTTTTAGTTTTTCCCCTCAATCGATCCACTAAAGCAACGCCAATAAAAGGACTTTTATCTAAATTTGCTCCAAATTTGAGGGGCGGGAAGTTGTTAAAACAGATTTTTAGTGGTGATCGAGGATAACAGATACTATGGCAGCGGCGAGATGACTGGTCAGATTCTTTTTCGGCCAGTTCTGGCAGGCAGTTCCCCCTTCTAATTCACTTAGCTGACTAGTTCCCGCACATCGGCCACTTGCCCCGTAATGGCCGCCGCCGCCACCATAGCTGGACTCATTAACAAAGTGCGACCAGAGGCAGAACCCTGACGCCCCTTAAAGTTGCGATTGGAGGAAGAAGCACTCAGTTGATCACCCTGGAGTTTGTCGGGGTTCATGGCCAAACACATGGAACAGCCTGCTTCCCGCCATTCAAAGCCCGCCGCTTGAAAAATTTGATCTAATCCCGCCGCTTCTGCCTGTTGTTTCACTTGTTCGGAACCAGGTACCACAAAGGCTTTTACCCCCGCTGCTACCTGATGACCCTTGGCCACCTTAGCTGCCTCTTCCAAATCACTCAGGCGGCCGTTGGTACAACTACCAATGAAACAAACATCGACCTTGGTGCCCTTTAGGGGTTGTCCCGGCTGGAATTGCATATATTTGTAGGCTTCGCTGGCGATCGCCTGGTCATCGGGGTCGAGACTGTCGAGGGTGGGAACGGGTTCACTAATACCAATGCCTTGGCCGGGGGTGATGCCCCAGGTAACGGTGGGCTCAATGTCCTCTGCCCGGAA
The DNA here is from genome assembly GCF_015207725.1 of Synechocystis sp. LEGE 06083. NCBI lineage: Bacteria > Bacillati > Cyanobacteriota > Cyanophyceae > Synechococcales > Merismopediaceae > Synechocystis > Synechocystis sp. LEGE 06083. Next base: position 1,071 of record NZ_JADEWJ010000413.1, on the reverse strand, counting down.
GGAAACCACATCGTCATAGACCGCATCGGGGTCGCTGGCGATACTGCGCCACCATTGCACAGCCTTGTCCCAATCTTCCCCTTGGGGAGCAAACTCCCGCCCCTTCAGGTATGCAAAGGTCACTTCATCTGGGTTGATATAACCACAGCGAGCCCCCCCTTCAATGGACATATTGCAAACGGTCATGCGTTCTTCCATGTCCATTGCGGTAAAGGTTGACCCGGCATATTCGTAGGCATAGCCGACACCGCCCTTAACACCTAATTTGCGGATAATGTGGAGAATAACATCCTTGGCATAGACCCCAGGTGCTAAATCACCATTAACCTCAATTTTTCTCACCTTTAACTTGTTTAAGCTCAAACTCTGGGCCGCCAATACGTCCCGCACTTGGGAAGTGCCGATACCAAAGGCGATCGCCCCGAAGGCTCCGTGGGTCGAAGTGTGGGAGTCGCCACAGGCAATGGTCATACCCGGTTGAGTTAGGCCCTGTTCCGGGGCAATGACGTGGACAATGCCCTGATTGCCGGAGCCAATGGGGTGGAAGCGAATATTATGGGCCTTGGTATTGGTCTCCAACGCCTGCATCATTTCTTCGGCCAGGGAATCCTGGAAGGGCCGTTGTTGATTTTCCGTCGGCACAATGTGGTCCACCGTGGCCACTGTTCTTTCTGGATACATGACCCGCAATCCCCGCTCCTTCAGCATGGCAAAAGCCTGGGGACTGGTGACTTCGTGAATCAGGTGCAACCCGATGAAGAGTTGGGTTTGACCCGATGGCAAAACACTGATGGTGTGGAGATCCCAAACTTTGTCAAATAAGGTTCTTGCGCTCATAGTGGAAGTCTAGACAGGGCGATCGCCGAGGGAAAATGAATGGAGGATGGGGTAGTCGTAGTAACTGTCACCATCTTAGCCTGACCTGACAACCTGCACCTAGGAACAGTAAAGGAGAAAAATCAAGTTAATTTGGTCTTGAAATCGGGGAAATTAGGCTAGGATGACAATCAGAGCCCGCCCGAAAAACTGCCCTGGCACCCCCGACAAAGATTTGATTGATTAATCCCTATG
>NZ_JADEWJ010000060.1:0-16267 GCF_015207725.1 Synechocystis sp. LEGE 06083 | reverse complement strand
CCCCACTATGAAGATACCATTGCGCCCCAGGAGGTAGTACACGAAATTGGTCGCCAGGCCCCCGATGCCTACTACACCACCGATGTGGGACAGCACCAAATGTGGGCAGCCCAGTTTTTGAACAATGGGCCCCGGCGGTGGATTTCCAGTGCTGGTTTGGGCACCATGGGTTTCGGCTTACCGGCCGCCATGGGAGCCAAAGTGGGAGTGGGGGAGGAAGCCGTCATTTGCATCAGTGGAGATGCCAGTTTCCAAATGAATCTCCAGGAGTTAGGGACCTTAGCCCAGTACGACATCCAGGTTAAAACTATTATTCTTAATAACGGTTGGCAGGGAATGGTGCGTCAGTGGCAACAAACCTTCTATGAAGAGCGCTATTCTGCGTCCAATATGTCCCAGGGAATGCCAGATATTAATCTCCTCTGTGAAGCCTATGGCATCAAGGGAATCACTGTCCGTAAGCGGGAAGATTTGGCTCCGGCGATCGCCGAAATGCTAGCCCACAATGGCCCTGTGGTAATGGATGTGGTAGTCAAAAAAGATGAAAACTGTTACCCCATGATTGCCCCCGGCATGAGTAATGCCCAAATGCTAGGCTTACCGGAAGTACCAGTGCGAGACAATGGTCCCCAGATGGTGGAGTGCAACCATTGCCAGACCCAAAATTTCATCACCCATCGCTTCTGTTCCGGTTGTGGAGCCAAACTCTAACTAACTGGAAGCAGACCAGTGACAGAATCATCAAGAATATGGCAGGGAAAATTTTGGTAATTACTTTTCTCCTGCCTTTTTTGTTGTTATTCCAGTACCTCAATCAATGTTTTTTTCAATAGTCTGACTACAATAGCGTAACCATTGCTAAACCCTTGGAGAAAGTAACTATGCTTGCTTCTAGCCCCAACCCAACCCTAACCATAGCCGACTTTTTGGCATTGCCCTATATTGACGACTCACCAGCGTGGGAATACGTAAACGGAACCATTGCGCAAAAACCAATGCCTAAGACTTTCCATAGCCGACTGCAACTAAAACTAGCTAGCATGATCGATTTAGCAGGAGAAAGTAACAAAAATGTTTTGGCTTTCACTGAACTACGGTGTAATTTGACTGAAAGATCAATAGTGCTGGATATTGTAGTTTTAGGTTGGGAGCGTCTGCCGATTAATGATTCCGGAGAGCTGGAAAATCAAGCAATTAGTTTTGCACCGGATTGGGTGATTGAAATCCTTTCTCCCCAACAAAGTTTAGCCAAGGTGATGAAAAATATTCTCTATTGTTTAGAGCAGGGTAGTGAGTTGGGCTGGCTGATTAATCCGGAAGAACGATCTATTTTAGTTCTTCTATCCCAGCAAGCACCCCAGTGTTATCTGAGCGATGATCCAGAGATTAATAATGGCCAAGAAATTTTACCTGTGCTGTCCGGTTTAGATTTACAACTAACCACGGAGCAAATCTTTTCTTGGTTAAAATTTTCCCGCTAATTGCGAATATTACTTTGACCCAATGGCAGGAAACTTTGCTCCAACATAATTGCAGTCATCGATTGAACCAAACTCGGTCAATTAAGAAAATATTGGCGCTCCATTTTGCAATCCTTTGCCAGGGAATGCTGTTAGCCAGCTCTGTCTGTGCCAATGAAGTTTACCCTAGTTATCTCACCGAAAAAGGCATTGAAAGTGAGTCTTTAAATCAGTATCCTCATGGTCTAACTGGTCGTAAGATAGCCATTGGCCAGATGGAAATGGGTCGGCCAGTGCAATATCTTTGGGATAAGTTGGGCAGTTGGCAGCCTCCCTATGCTTTGGTGGGGGTATTTCACCTCAATCAAATTTCCCCCCGCAATCGCTTTTTCGATAGTCACGCCGGTATGGTGGCCCAGGCCATGCTTAGCCAGGATAAACGTTTTCCAGGGGTGGCACCGGAGGCTCGGCTTTATGCCACGGCCATGGGGCCGCTAGCCGAAAATCTACAACCCCAGCAGTGCTTGGCCGGACAATTTGTTAGTCGTCAAGATGGGGGCAATCTCCGGGCAGTCAATTTGAGCTATGGGGAGTCGTTGGAACGGGACACTAGGGGAAATCCCCAGTTGGATGGCAATGCGTTGTTAACTTTGTGTTTGGACTGGCTGACCCAACAACAAAACCTACTCTTTGTGGTGGCGGGCAATCAGGGTACAGGGGGCATCGCCATTCCCACGGACAACTACAACGGTATTACCGTCGCCTACACTGTTCAGTCCCCCGATCGCCAAGGCCGTTATGACCGCATGGCCTTTACGAATTTAAGTCGGGAACCGGAAGGCATGGGCAAAAGAATAGTGGCACGGGAAATCAATCAGGGGGGGCGCCGGGGGGTGAGCTTAGTGGCTCCGGGTAGTGATTTTTATTTATATGACATCAACGGTCGGGTGGAATGGGTCAGTGGTAGTAGTTTTGCCGCTCCTTTAGTAACCGGAACTGTTGCTTTGTTACAAGAATTTGGCGATCTCCAGTTATTAACTAATCCCAATGGTAGCCGCTGGAATTTAGATGCCCGCAGACCCATGGTGATGAAAGCCGTATTACTCAACTCAGCGGTAAAAATTCGCAACGCTGGTTTGGGCACGGATTATAACCTCTACAGCAGTAAAAACCGCGATTGGCTGGCCACGGAAGCCTACCGAGATCCTACCCTGCCGTTGGATTTGGAAATGGGGGCTGGTCAACTCAACGCCCGCCGAGCCCTAGAACAATTCCAGTCTGGAGCCTATGGGCCTGGAGAAAATTATCTCCCGGCGATCGCCTGGGATTATGGAGAAATTCAACCGGGTCAAATCATTAGTTACGACCTATCCCAACCCCTTAAAGGAGGAGAGTTTGCTAGCGCCACCCTCGTGTGGGAAAGACCAGTGCAATTGTTGGATACCAATGGTAATCAACAATACGACCTGGGGGAAAGTTTTCAGGGCCAGCCTTTAAGCAACCTAGACTTATTAATGGTTTCCCAAGACAATAATGGCTCGGTGGTTTGTGCATCCCAAAGCAAAGTCGATAATGTGGAACATTTTCTTTGTCCCATTGCTACCACTGGCAATTACACCATTCAAGTCAAACACCAGGGCGGTGGAGCCATGGCTCGACCAGAAAAATATGCCCTGAGCTGGTGGACTGTTACCAATTGAAAGAACTCTTGGCCATGGGTAAATATCTTTAACCAGCAAAATTTTGGGGGCAATCACACCAAGGTGCTGACAAATTCTCCCAATTTAGCCAAACCCCATTTAATGGTGTCCATATCAGTAGCATAGGAAAAACGAACGCAGTCATCGGCTCCAAAGGCAACTCCAGGGATCACCGCCACCTGTTGAGATTCCAACAACTGGGCACTGAACTCCAGGGAATTAAGCCCTGTTTTGGCAATGTCTACAAAAACATAAAATGCTCCTTTGGGGTTAGGACAACTTAGCCCCGCAATTTGATTAATCCCCTCCACCATCACCTGTCTTCTTTCTGTAAAAGCCTTGACCATGGTTTCCACACAGGTTTGGGGATTTTCCAGAGCGGCGATCGCCCCGTACTGAGCAAAGGTACAAACGTTGGAAGTGCTATGGCCCTGGATGGTGCTGCAGGCCTTGATCAAGGGTAATTCCCCTGCTAAGTAACCCACCCGCCAACCGGTCATGGAATAACTTTTGGCAAAACCATTGCTGATGATGGTGCGCCGGAAAATTTCGTCGTTGACCGCCCCAATGCTGAGGTGTTCCGTGCCGTCGTAGAGGATGCGCTCATAGATCTCATCGGATACTACATACAAATGGTCGTACTCTAAAATTACTTCTGCCAAAGCCCTAATTTCCCCAGGGGTATAGACTGCCCCGGTGGGATTGGAGGGGGAATTAAGCACAAAAAGCTTGCTTTTCGGGGTGATGGCCTGGCGCAGTTGTTCCGGGGTGATTTTATAATCCGTTGCCGCTGTGGTGTTGACAATGACTGGAGTTCCCTCCGCTAGGCGCACCATTTCTGGATAGCTGAGCCAATAGGGAGCGGGAATAATGACCTCATCCCCCTGCTCAATCATGGCCAGCATCAAGTTAAACAAGGAATGTTTACCGCCATTGGTAACTAAAACGTTGGCCGCTTCATAGAGCAAGTTATTCTTTTCCCGTAACTTTTTGGCGATCGCCTGACGGAGGGCCGGTTCCCCAGCGGCGGGGCCATAGCGGGTTTTTCCCTCATCCAGGGCCAACTTGGCCGCTTCCACAATGTGGGGAGGAGTGGCAAAATCCGGCTCCCCCGCAGTGAAGCTCAGCACATCAACACCCTCGGCCCGCATTGCCTTGGCCTTTGCCGTGATTTCAAGGGTGATGGAAGGCACAACTTGGCTAACACGCTGGGTTAGTTGCATAATCAAAACATCCCTGGGGTAAACAACAGCAAAAAACGGCTAAGGCTATTCAGACAAAGGATTTCAACCCCAGCAAGGGAACTGGAATTGAGTCGATTTAGTTAAACAAGATTAAGCTCAGTTTAAATAATCGCATTGGGGTCTTCATTGCGGGCCACGGAAACCACCCGTTCTGTCATGGGAACATAAGATAAGTTATGGTCGCCGATGTAAATTTGGGTAGGACGGTAGATTTTATTGACGGATAATTGTTCCTTCCAATGGGCCAACCACCCCGCCACCCTGGCGATCGCAAATAGGGGCGTAAACAGGTCAGAAGGAATGTCTAGCTTGCGGTAAACCAAACCGGAGTAGAAGTCCACATTGGGGTAAATGCCCTTTTGGCCGACGTATTCTTCCACAACTTTTTCTAACTCCACCGCTATTTCGTAATACTCGTCGTGGCCCATTTTGGCAAATAGCTGCTCAGCCAAATCCTGCAAAATAATTGCCCGGGGGTCCTTGACTTTATAGACCCGGTGCCCAAAGCCCATGATGCGCTGTTTATTGGCCAGGCATTTTTCCACATAGGGCCGGACATTTTCCACCGAACCAATTTCTTCGAGCATATTCAGCACTTCCTCGTTGGCTCCTCCGTGGAGAGGCCCCGCCAATGTCCCCACCGCCGAAGCAATGACAGCATAGGGATCCGTCAGAGTGGAAGCCGTCACCCGGGCCGAAAAAGTGGAGGCATTCATGGTGTGCTCCGCATGGAGGGTCAAACACACGTCAAACACCTTGGCGGCAAAAGGATCGGGCTCCTTCTCCGTCAGCATATAAAGGAAGTTGGAAGCGTAGTCCAATTTATCGTTGGGCTGAATTGGATCATTGCCTTCCCGGATCATATGGAAAGCTGCCACCATGGTGGGGATTTTGGCCAACAGACGTACTACTGCTGCCCGGATATAGTTGGGGTCGTCCAAGGCCCGTCGAGCATAGAACAATCCCAAGGCCGCCGCTGAAGTTTGTAGAGCATCCATGGGGTGCCCTGTTTCGGGAAAGCATTTCATCATGTCCCGGATATGGTACTTAATGCGTCGATGGGTACGAATTTCGTACTCGAATTCCTCTAACTCCCCCTGGGTAGGCAATTTGCCCCAGATGAGCAGATAGGCTACTTCAATAAAACTACTGGATTTGGCTAATTCTTCGATGCGAATGCCCCGGTATTCCAAAATACCGTCGGTGCCATCCACGTGGCTCACCCTAGATTTAGCAGCGGGGACTCCGGCTAGGCCTTCTTTAAACACTTCGCTATCAGTCATCATACAGTTCACCTATAACGGACAATGCCACTACTGTTGTTGCTTAGATTCGGATTGAGAAAAAATTTTGCCGGCCTGGGCCAGCCTGCCCCCATATCCATATTAAGGAATCTGAAGGAATTCTGGAAATTTACTCCTACTCCTGGATTGAGCCCGTTACTGGCCCGGCAAGCTCCGATCCACTGTGGGCTAGATTTAGACCAGCCAACGGGGAGGAGTGAGTAAAAACAGTTGCCCCTCACCTGGTGGACAGTCCCAAGAGGGCAACGTTAAACCAATAATGCCAGCTTTTTTAACAATTAATTTGCCTTGGGGGCTACCAAAAATGAGATATTCGGCCCAGTTGGCTAAATCCGGCTGATGGCCCACTAGGGCAAGGCAACGGTGACTGCGGTGACGATATTCTGCGGTCAAATGGGCTATGCCTTGGGGAATGTCTTCTCCAGGGGCGAGGGGGGAAAAACTTTCCAGTTGGGGGGCAAGGCCCTGGTCCATCAAGATCTGTGCTGTCTGCTGGGCTCGTACTAAAGGACTAGTGAGAATGAGGTCAAATTCCACTCCGATCGCTTGGAGGCGCTGGGCCACCCGTTGGGTTTTGTCTTTACCTTTTTTAGTCAACTGGCGATCGCCGTCGGGGATAGTGGGGGACTGTTCCTGGGCAATGCCGTGGCGAATAAGGTAAAGTTCCATGGATATGATCGATAGAATAGGGGAGTCGAGTGCGATGAACCGGAAAACTTCAGTATGGAAAAATACAACATCCAGGTGTTAGGCAATGTTAACTCCGAGGAAACTTTAGTTTTTGCCCATGGTTTTGGCAGCGAACAAAACGCCTGGCGATTTATCTATCCGGCCTTCGAAGAAAATTATCGCATTGTTTTATTTGACTTTCCTGGTAGCAAACCTTCTAACAGCAAAAATTTTGATATTCAGAATTACAATTCCCTCAATGATTATGCCGATGATTTGATGGAGATAACCCACCTGGTTGGGGTGCGTCGGGGGATTTTAATTGCCCACTCCGCTAGTTGCATGATCGGGGCCCTGGCCAATTTGCGGGATCCGGATTTATTTAAGGGCATGGTTTTCATCTGCGGTTCTCCCCGCTATCGGGATGATGGGGATTATAAGGGCGGTTTTAGCCAGGAAAAAATTGCCACAATCCTCAATGAAATGAGTCATAACTATGCCGAGTGGATTCGCACCTATGCTCCGGCGGCGGTTAATGATCCCAACAAGCCGGAATTGGTGGAAGAATTTTCCCATTGTCTTCTGCAACTGCGTCCTGACATTGGCCTGGTGGTGTTTAGCCTCATCATCATGTCCGATTACCGTCGGGAAGTGGCTCAAGTGGAACTACCCACTTTGATTGTGCAACCCCAGGAAGACATATTTGTCCCAGCCACAGTGGGGGCCTATCTTTACCGGACCATGAAAAACAGTGAGCTTTATTGGATTGATACCCCTGGTCATTTTCCCCACCTGGCCAACCCCACAGAAATTATCAAGGCGATCACCAGTTATTTGGCTGAACATGGATTTGTTTAACTGCTAAGATTTTTTCGGACAACATTTGGGGCACTGGAGGGTTTAACCATGGCAAAAGTGATGATTGTGGGCGCCGGAGGTGTGGGCAGTGTGGTGGCCCATAAATGTGCGGCCCTGGAGGATTTTACTGAGATTCTTTTGGCCAGTCGTACGGTGGCTAAATGTGACCAAATTGCGGCCCACATTGGCTCCCCGAAGGTTAAAACTGCCGCACTGGATGCTTTTCAGGTCAGTGACACGGTGCAACTCCTGCGGGACTTTGGGGCGGATTTGCTCATTAACGTGGCCTTGCCTTACCAAGATTTGGTGCTGATGGATGCTTGCCTGGAAGCGGGGGTGGATTACCTCGACACTGCTAACTATGAGCCCCCAGACGTAGCTAAGTTTGAATACAGTTGGCAGTGGGCTTACCAAGATCAATTCAAGGAAGCGGGGTTAATGGCCCTGTTGGGCTGTGGTTTTGACCCAGGGGTAACGGGGATTTTTACCGCCTATGCCCTCAAGCACCATTTTGATGAAATCCATTACTTGGACATTGTGGATTGTAATGCGGGTAGCCATGGCCAGGCCTTTGCCACCAATTTCAACCCGGAGATTAACATTCGGGAAATTACCCAAAAGGGTCGTTATTACGAAGATGGCGTTTGGCAGGAAATTGATCCCCTTTCTGTGCACCGGGATATTAACTATCCCCACATTGGCGATCGCCCTTCCTATTTGCTCTACCACGAGGAGTTGGAATCCCTGGTGAAAAATATTCCCACCCTGAAAAGGGCCCGCTTTTGGATGACTTTTTCAGAAGCTTACATTACCCATTTGCGGGTGCTGGAGGCGGTGGGCATGACCCGCATTGATGAAGTGAAATACCAGGGGCAAAAAATTGTACCGTTGCAGTTCCTGAAGGCTGTGTTACCAGAGCCCGCTTCCTTGGCAGAAAATTATTCAGGCCAAACCTCCATTGGTTGTTATATAAAGGGGGTTAAGGATGGTCAAACCAAAACCTATTACATCTATAACAATTGTGACCATGCTGCCTGCTTTACCGAAGTTGGCTCCCAAGCCATTTCCTACACCACCGGGGTGCCCGCCGCCCTAGGGGGACTGATGATGGTACAGGGCAAATGGAAACAAGCTGGGGTTTTCAATGTGGAAGAAATGGACCCCGATCCGTTTCTGGAAAAACTCGGTTCCCTCGGCTTGCCCTGGCATGAAGTGATTAACGGCCCTTTTCCTTTTGATGACTAGTTTTTAAAGCAATTTTCGATGACTTCTGATCCCATTACCCTCCTCGTCAACGGCGATCGTCAAGTGGCTGCTAGCCCGGTCACATTGCCCAATTTTCTGCAAAATCAAGGGTTTAACCTCCGTTTAATTGCGGTGGAATATAACGGTGAAATTCTCCATCGACAGTTTTGGCCCGAAACCCAACTGCAAAACGGCGATCGCCTAGAAGTGGTTACCATTGTGGGGGGTGGCTAAAGCTTCCATAAAACTCAAGCAAAGTTACTGATAGTTTTAGTAATCGTTATCCAAGAAACTTTGGCAAGATTCCTTTGGACCATCCTAGGTTTTTAATCTGAGAAAACTTTATGAGACAAGTTATTACCTATAAAGATGAAGATAACTATTGGATCGCTGAATGTCCTAGTTTAAAAGGCTGTATCAGCCAGGGAGAAACGAAAGAAATTGCTTTAAAAAACATTAAAGAGGCTATTTCTGGTCATATTTCAGCCCTAGAAGAAGATGGTTTGCCCATACCAGAAGAAACATTTGAGACCTTTCTTGTTGTTCTATGAGTAAGCTTCCCAGCGTCTCGGGTAAAGCCTGTGTAAAAGCTTTGGAGAAAATTGGATTTTATCTAAAAAGACGAGAAAGTAGCCACATAATTCTGAGAAGGGATGACCCCTTTGCCCAAATTGTCGTGCCCGATCATCCTGCCTTGGCCAAAGGAACCTTGCGAGGGATTTTGCGGTAAATTGATTTAAGTGTGGATGAATTTATCAATCTTCTGTAGGATGATCGCCTAGAAGTGATTACCATTGTGGGGGGTGGCTAGCTTTTAATTGGTAGGGGTATGGCACCGCCTAGAATGGTTCTTAGCCCCAAACTTTCTTTGTAAGCACTTTTTCTGTGGAAATTACTTTTCTTGGTACCAGCTCTGGCGTTCCCACCCGCAACCGCAATGTTTCCAGCATTGCCCTCCGTTTACCCCAAAGGGCTGAATTGTGGTTATTTGATTGCGGAGAAGGCACCCAACACCAGTTTTTGCGCAGTGAAGTCAAAATTTCCCAATTAACCCGCATTTTCATTACCCATCTCCACGGGGACCATATTTTTGGGCTCATGGGCTTATTGGCAAGCTCCGGTTTAGCTGGTTCGGGGCAAGGGATTGAACTTTACGGGCCGGAGGGCTTAGGGGATTATTTAGAAGCCTGTTGCCGTTTTTCTAGCACCCATCTGGGCAAACGCCTCAAAGTCCATACTATCCGGAAAAATGGGCTAATTTACGAAGATAAGGACTTCCAAGTCCACTGCGGCCTATTAAAACATCGCATTCCTGCCTATGGTTACCGGGTGGAGGAAAAACAACGGCCGGGAAGATTTAATGTGGAGCAAGCGGAGGCTTTGGGCATTCCCTTTGGTCCCATTTACGGTCAGTTAAAACAAGGGAAAACCGTCACCCTTGAGGACGGCCGCCGCATTCGTGGTCAGGAGCTTTGTGAACCGCCGGAACCGGGTCGGAAATTTGTTTATTGTACTGATACGGTTTTCTGTGAAGGGGCGATCGCCTTGGCCCAGGATGCAGATTTGTTGGTGCATGAGGCCACTTTTGCCCATCAAGACGCCCAATTGGCCTTTGACCGGCTCCATTCCACTTCCACCATGGCGGCCCAGGTGGCCTTATTGGCCAATGTCAAGCAGTTGATCATGACCCACTTTAGTCCCCGCTATGCCCCCGGCAATCCCTTGCAATTGGAAAATTTACTAGCGGAAGCCCAAGCCATTTTTCCCAATACCCGTTTGGCCAGGGATTTTTTAACGCTGGAAATTCCCCGTCGAAAAGCCGAGTCCGTCACGGCAATGTCAGTCCCTCAGCCATCCCCTGCATAACCAACTTTGGCTCGATATAGTAAAGCGTCGTTGCGACGATAACCCACGTAACGCACCACCACCATTGTCCCGATTTCGGGACCTGGCCCCGGACCGATAAATTCATGGCACTGGGGATCGTAGGGTACCATTTCCCCCACAGCGGCGATCGCCTCTACTTGCCATTGTTGGAGTAGGGTAGCGATGGGTTTAGTGAGGGGCAAAAGCTTTTGGGCTGGCCATTGGGGATTTTGTTGGGCGGCGGCGGCGGCGGTAGGCCATTGCAGTAACCAGGGTTCAAGAATTTCCAGGGCTTGCTGTTGCCATTGACTTTCTAGTTGCTGGGATTGGTTATTCAATTGCTGTTGTAGTCTGGCATATTCAGTTTCTAAAGCTTCAATGGTTCGCTGTAAAGACAAAATTTCATCTGCCGAGGGCTGATTGGTTTGAGGTTCCGGTAAGGGCATGGTTCCCCCCAACTGTTGCCACAGTTCTTCTAGGGTCAAACCCAAGGCGATCGCCAATTTGACCATAATGCCCAGGGGAATTTGGGCTATCAGACCCCACTCTAAACGGGAAAGATACCAGCTCGAAATCTCTGCCGCTTCTGCCAGTTTAGGAAGGGAAGGATAACCCGCTTGCTGATAAAGTTGCCGTAAATTTTCTCGGTAAGGAATATTAGCCATAGGGAAGTATTGCAACAGATAAAAAAAATTTAAATAAGTTGTCTTTTATTCAGAAGGTGGCATTTTTGCTCCTTCCAACTGAGCACCTTGGAAATTTACGCCATTTATGTTTGCTTTAGATAAATCAGTGCTGTTTAGTTGACTAAATTTTAGATTTGCACCACTGAGATCAGCACCATCAAAATTAGCCCCTCGCAAATCTGCTGATGAAAAATCACATCCCCTTAAACTTGCATTACAAAAGTCTGCTCCCCTGAGTTTACTGTTGTTAAAATCAAAACCATTTAAAACTGAGTTTGCAAACAAGGCTCCGTTAAGCTCCATGTAGGTAAAACCACAATCAATTAACTTAGCTTTTCTAAAATCAGCACCATCCATATACATTAAAGTATTGTCCGGTTTGATACCTACAATCGTGGCATTTTGTAAATTGGAGTGGCTTAACTTAAGGTTTGCATACAAATCTTTATCAAACCTACTTTTTTCATAACAAATAATTGCTTCAGATAAATTGGTGCCACTCATATTTGCTGAACATATCATTGCCCCCGTCAAATTTGCCTTTTTAAGATTGGCCCCACTAAGATTGGCTCTATAAAGATTTGTAAAACTCAGATCCATATTTTCTAGTGAAACTCCAGGTGTAATTAACAGTGCTCCTTGCTTTTGGGGATTAATGTCGCTGGGGAAAATTGTGTGTAAATCGTACAGTGCTCCGACTAAATCTACGTTTTTTAGAGATGATGTTGTAAGGTCTAGACAAGATTTTGAATACTTGGGATTATATCCCCTTAAATTAGCTTTTTTAAGAATAGCACCGTCAAACTTAGCATTTTCTATTTTAATAAACTTATCTCTTGATTGAAATCCAATGCTATCAAAATCAACTCCTTCCATATTAGCATTTTCAAAATTTGTGTTTTTAAAAATACATTGACTAAACTTCACATAAGCTAAATTTGCTCCAGACAAATCCGTATCAGTGAAGTTTACATGGCTAATCTTTGAGCGACTTAGATTAACCTGTCTTAGGGATGCTCCAGACAAGTTACATTTGTGAATTTCTACATTGTATAAATCTACATTATCAAAACATGATCTTGATAAATTTAAATTATAAATATGTCCATGTTCTTTAAATTGAATCTTACTCAAATCTGCATTAATTAGTAAACTCAATTCTTCATTGTTTTTGGGGTCAACAATATTGGATTCAATGATTCGATAAAATTCATTTGTGCTAATCGTTAATTTCATAATTTTAAAAATTAGTTGTTTTTACGATTTACCAAGCTTTTTACTGATTTTTTTGATCAAAGTTTGGAACTTTAAAGTCATAATTCTCCTGCGAGTTAAAGGCTCGATGGTTTGATTAAAACTAGGATGATAGTCAAAAAATTCGTTAATATCCAATAAAATTATTCTTAACCGTTCCAAAATATTTTCCCGACGGTACTCCACCAACAAACCAGGATCTACCCTACGCCATTGCCTAGAACCGTTCACCACACCTAAAATTCTTTGGCAATCATAATTTAGGGCATAGCCAGCAATTTTTTCACAATTAAACCCAGGGTCTAGATAGTCGGATAGTCCCCCATTAACGCTGGAAAAAACATGACAGCCACAGGCCATGGCTTCCATTGGTTGTAGGCCAAAACCTTCACTTACTCCCTGTTGGGCCCAATATTCTGCCGAATCGTAAAGATACACTTTTGCTCGGTTAAACATTCCTGTTAAATCTTCGACGTAACTGTCGATTACTTTTACATTACATTGACTTTGTAAAGCAGGAATTAATTGTTTTAATAAATAGTGGGACGATTTACGGGCTTGCACTAATACATCAATGTCTCGAGTTAGTCCCAAATCACTAAAGTCTTCAGAAATATGGTTGGGCAAATAATACAACAAGGAATGAGGCGATCGTTGCCCCCAATAACCCATGGTGTTACGACTAATGCAAACAATGGGCAAAGCGGTGGGTAAATTAAAACCATAGCCAGTGCTGTGGGCGTGGTAAATTACCCGATAACCCTGCAATTTTTTTGCCAATTTTGGAATGTCAAAGCCCCAACTAATCACAAAAATGACTTGGCCTAGATTTCCTTGAGCTAGGATATCATCTAAAAAAAGTGTGTTTGGTTCTCGCTGTTTATAAGTAACAATAGTTGCTGGACAAATTTCTTGCACCAGCTTGATGGTTTTTAATTCTGCCCACAGACCACCACAGGCAAATTTACCACCTAATCCTGGTAATAAAAAGTAAAGTTTACGCATTGAAATTTAAATTAAAAATATAAAAATTTGTATAAGTTAATGGAGTGGTGTTACTTGATTTAATTGCAATTGTCACTCTGAAGGGATGTTAATTTAAGCAAATACCACAGTGCGATTATCGTAAACAAGAATTCGGTGTTGCAAATGTAAGCGCACGGCCCTAGCCAATACCACCCTTTCCAAATCTCGACCCTTACGGATTAAATCCTCCACATTATCCCGATGACTAACCCTTACCACGTCCTGTTCAATAATCGGGCCTTCATCCAATTGGGCAGTTGCATAATGGGCGGTGGCTCCAATGATTTTTACTCCCCGTTCATGGGCTCGATGGTAGGGATTTGCCCCAGGGAAGGCAGGTAAAAAAGAGTGGTGAATATTAATAATATTGGGAAATTTACCCACAAAATCGGTGGTTAAAATCTGTAGATATTTTGCCAACACCACCAGATCAATTTGATACTGTTTCAACAGGGCCAATTCTGCCGTTTCCTGGGCTAATTTATTCTCTTTCGTAATAGGTAAACAATGGAAATCAATGCCAAATTGGTCGGCAATGGGTTTCAAGTCAGGATGATTACTAATAATGAGGGGAATTTCACAACGCAACTCCCCCGATCGCCAGCGCCAGAGAATATCGAGCAGACAATGGTCTTGTTTAGAAACCCAGAGGGCTAAACGGGGCAACTGGTCAGAGAAATGAATTTGCCAAGTGGCCTGGAGTTGCCCAGCCAATTGGGACCAAGCGCATAACAACTCCGGACGGGATAGCCGAAAATTGTCCAACTGCCACTCCACCCGATTCAAAAAAAGCCCACTGGAGAAGTCCGTATGCTGGTCGGCGTGGATAATATTGCCCTGGTTTTGGTAAATAAATTGAGCAATTTGGGCCACAATGCCCGGTTGGTCAGGACAGGAAACAAGCAGTGTTGCAGTGAGATTTTGCATTAAAGACAATAAAATACAGCCTTAGGAACATTACACACAGTCCACTCCGCTATTTTCCCATCTACTGACCTCCAAAGGTGTTTGTGATTATGATGGGGAGGGCTAAGAAATTTTCCCTTAGTCGAAATTGCTCGGTTTTTCTTCGTTATTCTCCTATATGCTTAACTAATTCTCCCTTGCTGGAGAGTCCGGTGATGGGATGGAAAAGACGAGAAAATTAAGCAGAACTTTCCATTGCGCTAATCATTCCCTCAAGTACCAGCCATGAGCCCAATTCCCCCCATCGATCGCCGTCAGTTAATCCAATACGGCGGAGCTTTCCTCGGCACTAGCTTGATGGCTACCGTGCTGGGCAATCAAATTGTTAGTAACCCCAAGGTGCAAGCCCAGACCATTAATCAAACTCCCCAGGAACTCTTAAATCAATTGATGGAGGGCAACGGGCGTTTTAGTGAACAAAGAAGACTGAAAGCTAACCAGGATTTTAACCGTCTGACAGAAGTGGCCCAAGGTCAAAATCCTTTTGCTGCTATCCTCAGTTGCGCTGATTCCCGAGTGCCACCAGAAATTATTTTTGATCAGGGTTTGGGAGATTTATTCATCTGTCGCATTGCTGGCAACGTGGCTACTCCTCAAGAAGTGGGAAGCCTGGAATTTGGCACTTTGGTTTTAGGAGCAAAGGTGTTGATGGTTTTAGGACACCAGGGTTGTGGGGCGGTGAAAGCGGCCATGGATGGGGGTGAATTACCGGGGCAAATTGGCAGTGTGATTAAAAAAATTGATATCGGCTCTGTTACCGATGACAGCAGCAATGCCGCCAGTGTGGCCATGGCCACCAAAGCCAATGTTGAACACCAAATGGCAGTGCTAAAACAATCCTCGGTGCTAAGCGAATTGATGGCTGAAGAAAAGCTGACGATAGTTGGTGCTTACTATAATCTGGGCTCCGGTCTTGTAACGCTGTTGTAGTTCAATCAATCAAGACATCCTCGCCGGAATCGATTTGGTTGGCTTCCCATTCCACATTGGGCATGGACTCAAAGGCTTGGCGCACATAGGATTCCCACAGACTACGCATTTTAGCGAGGTAGGGATCCCCCAGGCGCAGTTGCAGGGTGTGGCGCACAGAGAAATGATTGGCTTCCACCATGGTCAGATTAATGGGAGGGCCAACGGAAATATTCGACTTCATAGTGGAGTCAATGGAAAGCAAGGCACATTTGGCCATGGCTTCCAGAGGAGTATCATAGGTGATGGTGCGGTCCAGCAACGGCTTGCCGTACTTAGTTTCGCCAATTTGTAGGAAGGGGGTTTCCTTGGTGGCTTGGATGAAATTGCCCTGGGGATAAATTAAGTACAATTCCTGGTGGGGTTCCCCCTTAATTTGTCCACCCAAGAGAAAATTACACTGAAAATCAATGCCGTCTTTTTCCAGCCAGGGTCGGTCTTTTTCCTGCATTTCCCGCACTTTACCACCGATGTAGGTGGCAACTTCGTGCATAGTGGCAATGTTATGGAGATGTTCACCGTCGTCCCGCTGAATATCCCGGTCAATCTGATGGAGTACGGCCTGGGTAATGGCTAAGTTGCCGGAGGTGCAAAGAATTAAAATCCGATCGCCGGGGAGGGAATAATTAAATAATTTCCTGTAGGCGGAAGTGTAATCCACTCCAGCATTGGTGCGGGAATCTGCCCCCATGACCATGCCAAAACGATTAATTAAACCCAAACAATAGGTCATAGCCAAAGTGTAATGATTTCAAGATTTCAAGTGGAGGTGAGACAATTTTGCAACCAAGCGACAATTTCCCCCGCCGTAGTTTGGGATTCCCGCAACTGAAAATAGGGCAACACCACAGTTTTCGGGGCCGGTGTCACTCCCAAAATGGCGATCGGGCCATGGAAGGTGGCCAACTGCTGCCAAAGTTGTTCGAGACCTAGGGGGGAGGGACTCAACTGTTCAAATAACAACAGCAGGGGATGGCCTTGCTTGCGTTGCAATTGATGCCAGTAGAACCGTAGCTTGGA